>DCYW01000005.1 GCA_002331185.1 Patescibacteria group bacterium UBA2100
ACGAACTTAATTACATTCGTTTAAATCAAAGATTAAAGTTACGAAGAAAGTAGTAACAATTGAATAATTTTGTACTAGACGGTTTGATTACATATAAGAACATGCTAATATACTTATATGTCTGATTTATGTAATGAAATTGAAAAGCTAGGAAAAGGGATCGGTAACGCAAACAGATACCGTATCCTTGAGGTGCTTATGAGTGGACCTCAGACGGTCTCGCACATAGTAAAGAAGGTCGAACTGTCACAGCCTGCAGTTTCTCAGCACCTTAAAGCGCTTAAAGAATACAATCTAGTCACTGACAGTAAAGACGGGCAGGAAGTATATTATTCAATTAATGTTGCATATACAACAAAATTACTTACCTCTCTTGTATCTAGTCTTAATAAACAAAAGAAACATTAACAACTAATCAATAAAAATATATGAATTACGAAACAACACCACAAGAAGATGTCATTAATAAAACAGTCGATGCAATAAAAGGTAGGGGTATCAATGTAATTTTAGTTGATACAAAAGAAGATGCTTTGGAAAAAGTAAAAGAACTTATTCCTGAAGGAAAATCAATAATGAATGGCTCTTCCAGAACACTAGAGGAAATCGGCTTTGTTGATTACCTTAAGGAAAATACAGATAAATGGAATAATCTGCATGTGCCCGCAATGATGGAAAAAGACCAGATGAAACAAATGCAGATGATGAAAGAGGCTCAGTTAGCTGAATATTTCCTTGGGAGCGTAAATGCGATTGCAGAAACTGGTGAGCTTGTTGCCGCCGACGCAAGTGGTAGCCGAATTGGTGCGTATCCGTTCGCCGCAGGCAATGTTCTCTTGGTTGCTGGAGTAAATAAAATAGTTCCAACACTAAATGAAGCAATTACAAGAATTAAGGAACACGTGCTTCCTCTCGAAAGTGAGAGGGTAAAGAAAGAAATGGGAATGCCAGGGAGTATGATTGGCAAGATGCTTATCTTTGAACGAGAAATGTTTGAAGGTAGAACCACTCTTATATTAGTAAAAGAGAAGTTAGGATATTAAACTGCATAAATTATATGGAACAACAAACAAATCAAACTGTGAGAAATGGTTATTCTCTTTGGATAACAGCTATAGGTGCCATTATCTTGAGTATCATTGCCAATTTATTAGTTCTTCTTGCCACTAAACCACTTGCTCCTGACTTTATGTCACTTACCGTAATGCCTGTTGCATTCTGGAGTGTAATTGCTGCTGTTGGTGCTGCTATTGTATTTGCATTAACTCGCAAATATGCCGAAAAACCTAATCGAACATTTATACGTATTTCGTGGATAGTATTTCTGTTGTCCTTCTTCATGGACATTCCCCTGTTTTTCTTCGATATAGAATTCTTTGCTGGAGCAACAACGGGGGGAATAATTGCACTCATGGCGATGCATGTTGTTGTATTTGCAACCACAGTGCCAATTTTAGTGAAATTTACACGTCCTCGAAATGTACAGTTAGCGGAAGAAATGCCTCATGCAAATTAAAGAACTCGGACATGTGGTTCTGTATGTAAGAGATATCAAGCAATCTGCTGATTTCTATCGTGACACACTAGGTTTTCAAGAATTATTTCGAGAAGAACAAATTGCTGCTTACTCAGGAGGACGTACACACCATGAGCTTTTGCTTATCGAAGTCGGTGGGAACAAAAAGACAGAAAAACAGATTGAGCCAGGACTTTACCATATTGGGTTTAAAATTGGTGACGGACACGAGGCGATAGAAGAAGTATGGAAAGAGTTAAAAGAAAAGAATGTCACTATCGTTGGAACTGGAGACCATACCATCACCCACAGTATTTATATTCTCGATCCAGACGGAAATGAATTGGAACTCTATGCTGATATGGGTGACGACTGGAAAAAAGACCCAAAGGCGATTCTTACTACGACAAAACCTCTTAATTTAAGAAGTTAATCATGTTAAAGAACTCGCAACTACAAAATGGAGATGTGGCACCAAGTTTTGAGGTGGAAGATGTTAAAGGGAAAACAATTTCCCTTAAGGAATACAAAGGAAAGAAACTTCTTGTATCATTCTATCGCTACGCGGCGTGTCCCTTATGCAATTTAAGAATACATGATCTTATTACCAATCACAGTGACCTTAAAAAGAACGGGTTGCATATGGTTGCATTTTTTCAATCCCAAAAAGAAAGTATCTTGGAATATGTTGGCAAACAAAAACCACCTTTTCCAATAGTTCCAGACCCAGAAAGAAAAATTTATTCACTGTATGGTGTAGAATCTTCACTCGGAAAAGCTCTCAAGGCAGTATTCAAAATGAATAAATTCAAGGAAGCCAATAAGCTAGGTTTTAAGGGTGGTAAAAAAGAAGGTGACAAAAAGCTTGTACCTGCCGATTTTCTCATTGATGAAAAAGGTGTCGTACATACAGCATATTATGGAAAAGACATTTCAGACCATCTTCCTTTAGAGCAAATTGAAGAGTTTTTGAAAGTTTAATATGCCCACTGTGCAAAAAAATACTTACATACCAGGAGTGTGCAATATCGGCCCCGAAGAAATAAAGAAGCGAAAACAAGCTGGGTGGATCGGACTCATTGCAACTATTGCGCTTTGGGCATTGTTTATATGGCTTGAAACTCCTCCTATCTGGCGACTCACGCTCTTCTTTCCCGCAATGATGTCAGCAACCGGCTTTCTCCAAGCGTATACACACTTTTGCGTTTACTTTGGTTTTGCCAACCTTTTTAACTTTGGAGATGTTGGTAAGACTGATTCTGTGAGTCAGGCTGAATTTCGCACTAAAGATAGAAAGAAAGCATGGCAAATCATATTATTTACTATTTCCATTGGGGCTATAGTGTCCTTCTTGGCATATTATTTATAATTTCATAATTTTTATTACACTATGCGTTTTTCACGTAAAAAGAAAATAGATTGGGAATCACACGAATACAAGCGTGCGCGTTACCACTATCTTCTTTTGTGTCTACAAGACTTGAAGGAGGACAGTCTGTGGCAGAACAAGAAGATGGAACACCTGTTGTGAGAGTTACTAGCCATACAAAAGGTGGTGTTGAGGCACAAGAAATTTTCAACTCTGTTTTGGTGAAAAGTATATAAAACAATAGTAATCACGAATAAACGACAAGTGAATTATGCATAAAAGTTCGAATCCCGCAGAGGTCATGCCTTGCGGGATTTGAACGATTCTAAATTGGTACTTATTTATCAAGGCCTCAGGGTCTTCCGATAATAAGTATTCCTGGCGGAGAGAGAGGGATTCGAACCCTCGAGGGAGTTTCCCCCCTATATCCTTAGCAGGGATACGCTTTCGACCACTCAGCCATCTCTCCGTGTTTGGCTAAGATAGCACATTCGCTGTCTTTTTTCATTTCTTTTTTACGCTCGAGCGAGCGCTACTGCGGTAACTGAGACACCGGCTTTCTCAAACGTTTTAATGGCTTCGTCTAGCGTTGCTCCGGTTGTTATAACGTCGTCTATGAGTATGACGTGCGCACCACGTACTTTGTCTGGATGAGAGATAGAAAAGATACCCGATACATTTTTCAGTCGCTGTTCTCGTGTGAGTGTTTTTTGCATGGGCACATGTTTTGTTTGAAGAAGTATATCGATAACGACACATGTCCGCAGTTCTGCTGGAAGTTGTGCACAGACTTTTGTAATTTGGTTAAACCCACGTTCCCGTTTTCTTTTTGGAGAAAGCGGCATAGGTATGAGGATAATATGTTTCGGGTTCCATAGTTCAATGTCAGACAGCTCTTCAAGAAGTGTGTCGTATAGTAACTGAGAAAGAAGTTTCGCTGCTTGTATCGAACCATGCTTTTTCAGTAGTTTAATAGCTGCATTAGCGGACATGTCATCGTAATGTGTGCAGGTAAGTACAATAGAGCCACGTAGAGTCCGTACGTTTACTGGATGCGGCGATAGATACTCCGTATTCGATACGAGTATTTCTATGTGAGTAGGTGGAAACAGTAAAGAAAGAATTCTAGATAACATCTGTACATTGTAACGTAGGGGAGCGTGCTACAATATGCTTACTGGATATGGGAATACTAGACACAATACGTAGTTCTTTGATGAGTGCACAAAAGGGGCGTTCGGGAAGTGTTATTGGAGTTGACATTGGCTCGTCTTCAATAAAAGTAGTACAGCTTCGGCAAGAGAAAGGGCGTGCTGTTCTTGAAACGTATGGAGAAATAGCGCTTGGCCCGTATGCAGGTACTGAAGTAGGGCGTGCGACACACTTGCAACCAAGTGAACTTACCAAGGCGCTTACTGATCTTATGACCGAGGCAAATGTAACCGCAACGGACTCAGGTGTTTCGGTACCATTTTCCGCAAGTCTTACGTCTGTCATCGAGATGCCTAAGATGGATCAATCACAACTTGACCACATGATTCCATTGGAAGCGCGCAAGTATATTCCGGCAAACATCAATGAAGTAATGCTCGATTGGTTTATTATTCCTGATGATCCAGCGCAAGCAGAATGGTCACGCTCTCGCAGTGGCGATACACAAAAAGTTTCAGAAGGATCAGGAAAGACAGAAGTTCTGCTTGTTGCGATTCATAATGAAATACTCAATAATTTTCAGACGATTACTA
>DCYW01000029.1 GCA_002331185.1 Patescibacteria group bacterium UBA2100
GGAAAACGGAACACTCTATATAGTTGCAACCCCAATTGGTAACCTTGAAGACATCACACTGCGCGCTCTTCGTATTCTTGGTGAAGCGGATGTCATCTTTTGCGAAGACACACGAGTTACCCGCAGGCTATGTGAGAAGTACGAAATAACTACACACCTCAAGAGTCTCAACGCTCGTACTGAATCTGTAAAAATAGACGAAGTGCTCTCTCATCTTGAAAATGGCGAGAGTGTTGCGTATGTATCAGACGCGGGCACGCCAACCGTGTCTGACCCTGGCTCACAACTCGTTGCACGTGTCCGTGAGCAAAATTTTTCTGTTGAAGTTATTCCAGGAGCGTCAGCTGTTACCGCAGCACTTTCTATTACTGGAGTTCCGGCAAGCGAGTTTACGTTTTTAGGGTTTTTACCACACAAAAAGGGTAGGCAAATGCAACTGAAAAGAATCGCGGATCCGTCAGCTGACGGAAAACGAACCGTCGTGTTATACGAATCAACACACAGAATAGTAAAACTGCTTGAAGAGTTGACTCAACATATTGGAGAGCGAAAAGTATGCATCGCCCGCGAGCTCACAAAAATATATGAAGAAATGCTGTGCGGTACTGCAGAAGAGTTGAAAAAACGCATTATCGATACTCCAGAAAAGCAAAAAGGAGAGTTTGTCGTTATAGTTGCGTCTTTCTAGAGCGTGCTATAATGGCGTAATATGAAGCATACAAAGACTATAGTTACACTTGGAATCATTGTAGCGGTGCTGCCATTTTTAGGTTTTCCAAGTTCATGGAAAAATGTAATGTTCCTTATTTTTGGTGTGAGTATCGCTGCACTCGCATTTCGTATATACACTGCAACTCGCATCGTAGACGGTACTGAATTTTCTTCTTACAAACAGAGTGCCATGCGTGATGCGGATATATCAGCGGCACATGAATAAAGGGATTGTCCGCATTACTGTATTGTGGGTCGCTATTCTTTTAGTCGTTTTAGCTATAGGAGTAGCTATTATATTTGGCGGACCCGTACTCGGTAAGGGTGTTACTACCTATACTCCAGAAGCATATACAAAAAATACCACACAGCTAAAACATGTTTCGCAAGGACCCTCACCTGTTAAACGCGTACCCACCCCTTCATCTGTACGTTCGGTATATATGAGCCAGTGTGCTGCTTCGAGTAATAGTTTTCGCGATGAGATCACATCGCTTGTTGCAGACACAGAAGTGAACTCGATTATCATTGATATAAAGGACTTTACTGGAACGGTTAGTTTTCCACGCGGAGAAGGCGTTGAAGATCTTGGTGGAGTTGGGTGCAAGGTATCTGACATGAAGGAGTTTCTCAAGGAACTTCATGAAGAGAATATTTACTTAATTGGACGCATCACTGTTTTCCAAGACCCACTGTATACGAGTGTCTATCCCGAACTCGCAGTCCAAAGTAAAAGTAAAGGAACTCCGTGGCAAGATTATAAAGGTTTAGCGTTTGTAGATGTTGGTGCGAAACCTTTTTGGGACTACATAGTTGACATAGCGAATGAATCGTACGCGATTGGATTTGATGAATTGAATTTTGATTATGTTCGCTATCCTTCAGATGGCCCCATGAGTGACGTGCAGTTTAATCACTCAGATTATTCGCAACGACAGGTAGAGCTCGAGAAGTTTTTTAGGTACCTATCTCAAAAAGTACGAAGGGCAGATGCTTTTGGAAACGTGCCAGTACTTTCTGTCGATTTGTTTGGTATGACGACTACAAACTCAGATGATCTTAGAATAGGGCAGGTGCTTGAGCGGGCAACACCATATTTCGACTACATTGCACCGATGGTATATCCGTCTCATTATCCGCGTGGGTTTAACGGCTACGCAAATCCAAATGACGAAGTCTATGGGGTGGTAAAATACTCTATGGATAGGGCAGTTGAGCGAGTAACTGCAACAACAACAAAGATTGCGTCGTTTGCGTATGAGCGTATTGGCACCAGTACTCCTGCTATATATAGCAAGCCAGCACGCGACCCGAACGTACTGCGACCGTGGTTACAAGATTTTGACTACGGAGGAGATTACGGTCCTGAAGAAGTGCGGGCACAAATCCAAGCGACATACGACGCTGGGCTACGCAGTTGGATGCTGTGGGCGCCAAGCAATTACTACACACGCGGAGGTCTTGAGTTAGCAAAATAATAAGGGCTGTGTTAGCGTGAGATAAGGTAGAGTTCTTCAGATAGATATTTAATTTAAGCACGGAGGTGCAAGTGATGAGGCTAGATGAAAAATATCAAACCAAACAAAACATACAAGACGCCAGCTATGATTTCTCGAGACTCGTTAACTTTTTGGGAAAATGGGCGACGCCTCTTGTGATTGCGCTGTTTGCTGCAGCGGTTCTTCTTGGGGAAGTGTTGCAGTACTTCAACAACTAACCAAAATTCAGACATTCGATGTTTGACATTACAATACAGTTTTCATCCCCGCCATGAGTAGCATGGCGGGGATTATTACTATCTATCCGCAAAGGAAGTACGATATACTTACGCTATGAATCCTAACTACGAATACGACCCACAACGCGTAGTCTATTTTGGTGCAACCGATTCACGAAACAAACGAGTGCCGTTTGGTATTCGAGCACTCGATCGTATGCGCCACACGTATGTGATTGGAAAGACAGGAATGGGAAAATCGACTTTGCTCGAAAACATGGCAATCCAAGATATTCAAAATGGTGAAGGCGTTTGTTTTATAGATCCACACGGAAGTACCGCGGAAAAACTCTTGGAATACGTGCCAGAGTCACGTATTAAAGATGTCGTATATTTTGCACCATTTGATATCGAATATCCCTTAGGATTCAATGTAATGGAAGATGTGGGTTACGACAAGCGACACCTTGTTGTTGCAGGTTTGATGAGTTCATTCCAACGTATCTGGGTAGACGCATGGTCTGCACGTATGGAGTACATTTTACAAAATGTTCTTTTGGCGTTACTCGAGTATCCAGGCACGACACTTATTGATGTAAACCGTATGCTCATAAACAAAGCGTTTCGACAGAAAGTTGTCGAATATGTTACCGACCCCATTGTGAAGCGTTTTTGGGTCGAAGAATTTGCTGGCTATACTGACAAGTACACGAAAGAGGCAACACCGGCGATCCAGAACAAAATAGGGCAGTTTGCATCAAACCCATTGGTACGAAACATTATCGCTCAACCAGAATCTACATTTGACATACGAGAGATGATGGATACTCAGAAGATTTTTATCGTGAACCTTTCGAAAGGTAGGATGGGGGAGCAAAATGCCGATCTTTTGGGAAGTATGCTCACTACAAAAATCTATCTCGCTGCCATGAGTCGCGCTGAAGATTCAACAGAGAAACTTTCTAACTTACCACCGTTCTATCTATATGTTGACGAGTTTCAATCGGTGGTAAATGCTTCATTTGCAAATATCCTCTCTGAAGCGCGTAAATATAAACTATCACTTACCATTGCGCATCAATATATAGAGCAGGTAGATGAGGATATTCGAGCCGCAATTTTTGGAAACGTCGGTAGTATCATTACGTTCCGTGTCGGTCCGTTTGATGCGGAGGTTTTAAAAACAGTATTTGAACCCACGTTTTATGCGGAAGATTTGGTAAATCTTGGATATACTCAAATTTATCTTACTCTCATGATTGATGGTGTTGGCTCGAAACCGTTCTCCGCAAAAACACTTCCTCCAGTCGAGCACGCACCGTTTGATTTTGCAGCGCAAGTTGTACAAGAATCGAGAGCTACATATAGTAAACCTCGTGCTGAAGTTGAAAAAATGATAAGTAACATTGATTTGAAATTAGCTCCAGGCGGATTTGAGAAACCGACTAATAACAAAAAAAAGAAAAAGAGGAACGGTAATGAAAATCAAAGTGCTCAAAAGCAAGAGTCCACAAAAGAAAAGAAAACATCAAAAAATGGAGATGAATCAAAATCTAAACCAAAAGCAGTATTTTCTAAAGATGGAAAATCAGCACTTCGTGATGCACTAGCCGAAATTACTCGATCTGTTAAAAGTGAAAAAAAGGATTTACAAAAAGGAAAAGAGAATACTGCGGCATACAAACAGAAGCAAGAAGAAAGTAAGCAACCACCCAAACCTATAAAGAAAGAACCGGCACAAGAAGAATTAAACGGTGAGGTTTCTAGAGAATCACTCGAAAAACTACTGAATGTAGAAGAGTAGCCATTACAAAAGTAGTACTCCGGGCACGCCGAATTTTCAAAGTATGCGAAAAACACAACTAGCAAACGATGAGTATTACCATGTATATAATCGTGGTACCGACAAGCGTCCAATAACGCTTGATACTTACGATAGCGATAGGTTTGTTCAGAGTTTGTTGGCGTTTAATGGTACAGATCCAATAGGGAGTATCTACAAAAACGTTCAATCCACTCGAACATCCAAAGGTAGTGCTCCGGGCACGCAGACAAGTGACTCCTTGGTAGAAATTGTTGCCTATTGCTTCAATCCAAATCATTTTCACTTTTTACTTAAACAAGTAAGTGACGATGGAATATCAAAGTTTATGCAGAAGTTTGGATCAGGATATACGCGATATTTCAACGAGAAGTACGACAGAACAGGAGTATTATTTCAAGGAAAGTTTAAAGCACGACATATATCAAACAATGCAGATTTGTTGCGTATGAGCGCATATGTAAATCTCAACAACCGTGTACATCAACTTAGTGCCCGGAGCACTAAGTTGGTTAGGTCAAGTTGGTCTGAATATACTGGCAAAAAGAATGGAAGTGCTCTGTGCAGCAAGGATATAATACTCGAACAATGTAATTCACGAGAGACATACCTTCATTTTGCAAAAGAAACAACCAAAGCAATTGCGCGCGAAAGAAGTGAGGCCGACAAAAGCGAGATAGAAAAAGTTAAAAAAGAATTTTATGGCTATTACTTCGACTAACGTAGT
>DCYW01000024.1 GCA_002331185.1 Patescibacteria group bacterium UBA2100
AAGAAGCCTGACTCAATAGGAGTGACTGCACCATCAATCATAGTGAGTACACTAAAAGCTGTTGCAAGTGTGAGAAGTGGAATATCGAGATCAACCAGATTCTTGCTCACAGCTAATTTGCCTCCAACCATAGCTGAGATTCCCACGATAAGAAGTATGTTGGCAATGTTTGAACCTACTACGTTCGCTGCAACAATCTCGTTGGCACCTTGTATGATTGCGGCAAAGGCAGATACAAGTTCTGGGAGGGATGTTCCCAACCCCACAATAACAACACCTACTACGAATGAAGAAAGTCCTATTCGAAGTCCTATTTTCTCTGCACTATCAAGAAACCAGTCCGCACCTTTCACCACTAAAAACAGTGAGGCAACGAAAACAGTGCTCCATAGTATTAATTCCATACGCATCACTATAGCATGATTATATGGCTATGCTTGGAGCTGCTTTGCTTAAACGCCTCAATTGACTAAGGCGTTTAAAAATCACCCCAGATGCGCGTACATCCGGGGTGTGCTGACTATTTAGACGCGGCGACTTGCGTCGAGCTGTGCCTGCCAGCACCGCTGGCATAAATCGTGTTCATCATCTGGAGGAGGCCCCCAGTTACCACGAATACTTACCCGAATCTCCCGTCCGCATTCACAATAATATCTCATCGAATCATTCCTTCCAAAATTTTCGACTTTATTAGTATGCTACTTTTTAAAGAAGAATTCCGTACTTATAGATTTTCTTGGATAGCTTTCTTTATTTTCTGCAGTACAGGTTCAGGAGTTACAAACTCATAATCTGTTTTATAATTATGACCCCAACGTTCGTCAGTAAAAATAATTCCTTCAAATTCTTTTGCTTCTTTGTATCTGGGAATGAAGTGTCCATGCAAGTGCCTCGTTTCGTTGCCTAAAAAAGCATAGTTAAACCAATCTGGCGCAAAAGCTTTTGTACTCGCACTTCGTAGCTCTTTTAGAATTACAAATAGCTCCAACTGCTCTTCACTCGTTGCATCAGCTAAATCTAAAACGTCTTTCCTCTTGCACCACACAACACAGCGGCCCAGGTAACTTTGGTTTTCATGTATAAAAATACCCCAGTACGGATAATTTTTTATTTCGTATATAGAGTAATCTTTCATGCTGTTATTGTAGCAAGACCTTGGCGGTATAGGTTATTGATTAGTTTTATCATGTGGTCACCCGTCACTAACTAGAATTGCCGTCCTGCGTTCGTAATTCTACTAAGTGCGCCGTGACCAATTTTTCTTAATACGTAATATTTAGAAATAATGGAAGTACTCTTGTAGTAACCTCGGCTCGCCCGCTCTCCTGGTTAGTCGAACATGGCTCCGCCCGACACAACATCACAAAAAAAGCAGTTTTTGTTTGTGACCACCGATCACTAAACTCACATTTCGTCCTTCGGACTTGTATTCACTAAGTGTCTTTGATCTGGGCTCAGCTGTCTCCGTTCCACTCAGACATGTTTCCGCATGACCACGATGCGCCCAAGTAAAGCAATGTACTTGCTAAACGAAAACACTTTGCGCTAGTAGCACAAAGTGTTTTCGTTTACATCGGTGTCCCCACTAGGAGTCGAACCCAGATCGAGAGGATAGAAGCCTCTTGTTTTATCCATTAAACTATGGGGACATTTACAAGCTGTAAAATACCACCTTTCTATTAATCATTAAAGTCCCTCAAAGAATTTACCTCCCTGGGTCAATAATGTACGTTGGCTTTTGCTTTAAATTCTCCAGTTCTACAACCTTCATTCGATAGGTATCCAATGATTCTTGTAAGTCTGTTCGGTTTATTGTAGACGCTTTTGTCATCTGATTAAAGATGTTATCCTCCGGCGCAGATACACCTCGAAATACAATCCACGCAATACTCACATTAAGTATTGTCACAATAAGACCAATGAACATGATGATATACCAATGCACTGCAGGCTCTGGTGTCTTGCGGAACATGCCAGCTAGATTTTCAATAGCTTTATATCGCTTCAGTCTCTTATACACGTTTGTGAAAGTTGAAGTGGTCATACTTATATAGTGTCAATAGCAGCAGCTTGTAATACAGTTATATTAAACACGCCACTCCATGAAAAGTCTGTCGGATGTTGTGTGATGGCGACCCGTTCAAATGTAAGGGCCTTAGGGTAGACTTCAAGTAACGAAAGTGCGTAAAAAACTTGTTGAAGCGTGCCGGTACTACTGAGCGTTAGCTCAAGCGGAATTATACTTTCATCTTTATCAATCGCCTCTTTAACGCGTACCGTGCGGACATCAATCAGTGTGCCTGCGTGTTCACCAAGACTCTCAACATCCTCAAGAAACGCTACAATTTCTTTCTCAACAAGAAAATAGGTATTAAGTTCAGTTATTTGTTCTTGCATATCACGAACAATTCTCCGTACAGTTTGTGTATTTGCATTTTGTGTAGCGAGTATCTGTGCCTCCTCAGCCAACACCGAAACTTGCGTCAGTGTTGCGCGCACTTCAAAGAAAAGCCATGTGTATATGGAACTAGATGCCAGCACTGCGAAGATGCCGGCACTGACGAGAATAATAAGAAGTGTATTTGGTCGTTCGTTTTTCATATTATCTTTCGATTTCAAGTGTTACAGAAAATACAATAGTATCACCGCCTGCTAAGTCAGAAACGGGAAACGAAACATTATAAAATGCTGAGTCTGCACGAAGTGTCTGAACAAATTCGTTAAGCGATGCCCTGTCTTTTGCTTCTCCTGATACCCGCAGTTCAACTAGTGAATCTTTGGCACGAGGCATGCTGTACGTGAAATTACTAATGATTATGTCTTGCGCGTGCACTTCCCAATCTCGCATAACATATTCAATGGCTCGAGTTGGACTCACACCTTTGTTCGCAAGCAATTCATCTATTTGCACATTAACAATTCGAGTTGTGGCAAGTGCAGTGTCTTTTTTTGCCACTTCACGTGTCTCACTTTGAAGTTCTTGGTATCGTATAATCTCATTCAAATCTGTTCGTGCTGAAAGATATGCCGGAATGAGTGAAACCGTTCCAATAACTGCAGCAGCGGTGAGCATAAAAGTAAGTGTTATGATGACACGCAGCCAGTAATTTCTGCGGAGTGTTTCTCGTTCTTTTTGTGGTAATACATTTGCCATAGCTACATTACATCACGCAATAGGAGCCCAGCTGAAGCCGCAGCTTGCCATGAGATAGTTCTGGATATTTTTGGTATATGCGTATTCAAATCGAACATGTTTCCCCATACATTTCCCAAATGTACAGGAACCTGTAGTACTGATGACACTTGCTCAGGAAGCCCTTTCAACCCCACCGCTCCACCACAGAGAAAAATGCGCTCAATTCCTGCAATACGATTGCCTTCTTCATCTCGTCGAGTATCCCAATACCTGTAGTGTCTTCTGATTTCATCAATGAGTGCATTCGTTGTATCCGTGAGGATTTTCTTGAGGGTTTCGTCTTGACAATCTTCAATACCTTGCGTTCTTTTTATTTCATCCGCTTCTTCTTCAGTAACATCAAACTGTGAAATGATTGCTTCAGTCAGAACATTTCCACCAATTTTCACTGTCGTGCTAAAAATAGGTATCTGCCCGAGGGCAATGGTAATACCTGTTCGTGTACGACCAAAATCAATAACCATGGAGACACTCTTTGAACCTATAGGAATAATAGAACGTGCAATCGACTGATCTTCCAACTCAAAACTTTTAACTTGAAAGCCGCTGTCTTCAAGTGCTTGTTTATATGTTTCGACAATATCCTTCGGGAAAACAGTCACGCTAATTTCTGTCACATTTCCCTGCTGTCTAATCACGTCATAATTAAACACCGCATTGTCAGATGGAATTGGCGCGTGTTCGCTGAGCGAAAATTCAACAACCTGTAAAATATCTTTTTGTTTATGCGCTGTTGGTACTTCAATAGTATACAAATACGCATGTTCTTCAGGTAGAGATACATTTGCAAAGGTTCGTCCGTGATGCTCTTTTAATTCTCGCAAAGCATCGCTTAGTTTTGAGCGATCTTGTACTACACCCTCAACAACAACACCACTTGGTAAACGAATGACATCAAAAACACGTGGCACAAGACCCGCCGGTGAGTACGTCGCATCAAGATATTTTATTGATGTATCAGAAATATCTATACCAGCAGCAGGCATTGCTAAAAACTCTGGTGGTGGAAAGAGCGCTGCAATCCTGTTTGTGTGCAGACCTTGCATATTGCATAAGTATACCATCAAGCACGAACGTTGGTGATTGTTATGCACGAACTGCTAGAACGGATTATAGAAACTCTTCTTTCGTGCCTTACCGTATAATTTTATAAGTTCTTTTTTGCTCATGGTAGCAAGTTTCTCTGGCCGCTTCGTTATTTTAACTGTGCGACCTGATAGTTTAGGATGCTGTCTGAAAAAATATCTCGCATCTCTAGAAGTTCAAGGTCAGAATCTAAAGAAGATGCTTGATTAAACTCTATACTTAAACACCTCTCCTCCCACTCATACCTTGTACGCATTTCTTCTTTCTTAAAAGAATTACATTTTTCCATGTTAGCCAGTTAAAAGCACGAAGCCAAAGAGCAGCACCAAGACGACAATACCCACTACTGTTGTGTAGAACCAAAACTTTTTCATGATGTGCTCTGCATGATGTCCAAATACTCGGGCGACGTAGGCAATTAGGAAATAGCGAGCACTACGACCAATGATTGTTGCGACAAGAAATGCAATTATGTTTGCTTTAGTAAATCCAGCTGCTAGCACCGCCACTTTAAATGGTATCGGTGTAAACGCTGCAGTTAAGGTAAACACAAAAACACTTTCATTGATCAAGGTCGTCGCTTGAGCCATGTAATCCTGTAGCCCGTAAAAATCGATGACTCGTACACCGATAGTATCGAACAAAAGCCATCCTAATATATATCCAATAAATGCGCCACCGATAGACGCAAGTGATGTTATAGCTGCATAACGAATCCACCTCTCTTTGTGTACGAACACCATAGCAGCCAAAAGGGGTTCTGGCGGAAGGACAAATACACAGCTTTCGGTAAAAGAAAGCACTCCAAGCCATACGCGTGCGTGCACAGTATCTGCTTTTTTTGAAAACCAATCACGACTGCTGCGGAGATACTTTTCCATATTATTTTCCTGCCGTGCCTGCGGGAACTGCCTTGTCCGGGTGTAATAGCGCAAACGCTTCCCCTTCCCCTAATGCAAGAAGCATGCCATTACTCTCTACCCCTTTAATTGTTCTCGGCTCAAGATTCAAAATATATGGCACTTGCTTCCCGACTAAATTTTCTGGATCACGTATGTGTGCAATACCTGAAACGATAGTTCGCGGCTCTCCTTCACCAACATCTACAGAACATTTTATAAGCCTATCGGTTTCAGGAACTCGTTCCGCTTCTAGTATTGTTCCCAGGCGAATATCCAGCTTTGCAAAGTCATCAATGGTTATAGTTTCTTTCATCTTGGAAGTATACGATATTCTCCATAACCTATCTAGGCGCACATGCGTCAAAAAACAAAAAATATATCAGTTAACTTGATATATTTTTGTTTTCTTGTTTATCAAGAAAGCTTTGTAAAATGAGGGCTGCCGCTGCCGCATCAGCCATGGCATCTTCTGTGTTTCGCTTCGCTTGAAACGTTGTTAAAAATTCTGGCTCAAGATAAACGTGCAGTCCGCTGCGTTCGAATACCTCTTTAAATGCATGCGCCTGTTCCATAACAGGGTTTTCACGTCCATCCATTGCTAGCGAATGCCCAATAACTAAAACATCTACGCCATTGGTTTGAATGAGCTCTCGTATCGTATCAAACAGTGCATTGTCGTTAGGTACTACAGAGTGTGGGAACGCTAAAGACCCGTCGTCATCTGAAAACGCCAAACCAACTTTTTTTGTTCCGTAATCTACGCCGAGGTATTTCATACCTTCTACAATAGCACTACTATGTGAATGCGTCTTCGTTCTCCAATTCTTTTGTGTCGCTTCTCTTCGCAATAGCGAAAATATAAAATATCTCAAGGAGCGCAAGAGTGTTTAATACAAGCAACACAACAAACCACACCTTCTCACCACGACGTGCTGCAAGCCACAGTGCCCACGCAGTCCATGGAAGTGTCCACAACAAAGATAATGTGACGACTAATAATGTATTCCCTCCAAAAATATCTATCATGTACACACTATATTATCATACGCACTCTCTACTTAGTATCAAAAAGAAAAAGTCGGATTTTAAGAGGTATCACGACACCTATTTTATTTATGCGATCTGTCATCCTAAGGTACTCCTTGTATGAATCATACTCCCATACGTATCATCTAAACTAACTGGCGTCAATCACAGAAATACTGCTTTGAAACAACTTTGATTAAAACTTCTCGCATACTCTCCAAGTTTTAAACCATATTTAGCGCTCCACACATCAACGTTTAGGCGCTCACCATCTTGCATTGTTACTTCCAAGTATTGATGCAACCGTCATAACCACGCCACCATCAATTTACTCCTTTGCATAGTAATCATGATCTCGTATAACGTACGTACGTCCATACGTACGTTGTGTATCTATATTTTAGGAACGTAATCTGTTAGGATACTCCCACGGAGAGGTGGCAGAGAGGTTGAATGCACTGGTCTTGAAAACCAGAGTGCCGCAAGGTACCGAGGGTTCGAATCCCTCCCTCTCCGTAGTTAATTCAGAAAATTTTTTAATTAATATTTGCTTTAAAACAAGTCAAGATTAATATCTT
>DCYW01000027.1:0-831 GCA_002331185.1 Patescibacteria group bacterium UBA2100
CAGCATCAGCTTTAAAGAAAAATAACTTACTTTATAAAAAACATCTAATTAATTGGATGTTTTTTATCATTGTAATCGGGGCAGACTCAAGGACACTATCGCAGAGGTTCTCCTTATTTTGTAAACAAAATAAATTCCCTAACCAAGACTAAGATAATACTTTGTCTCGGCATGACATCCCTACTTCTCTCCCTTATTCAGGTTTATGTAAACTGGGCACTCTCTATGTGGACATCAACTCACTCAATTGTCTTTTCTTACTATTTTATATGACAACTTTTTCTTAATGTTTTGCAGCTAAAAACAATGGAAGTACTCTTGTGGTGCTCGGGGGCGGACTCGAACCGCCGACCCTTCGCTCTTCAGGCGAATGCTCTAAACCAACTGAGCTACCCGAGCATATTATGTCTACTGAGGAGTTCCTGAGAAGTCTACACCAGGAATGACGTTAAGCAACCCTTGCAATTCATTCAAAGGTATTGCATCAGTAACTCCTTGTATTTGATTTCCCACGTCTTGCATTTGCGCGCCAGTTGCTTGTATTTGTGTGTACGCGTTAAGTACCTCAGCAAGGATTGGTTGGAAAATCGTGAAATACAAATACACAGGAACACCTAACAAAATAGCGTACAGTACAATTTTCAAAATTGTACCCAAAAATGCATTCCGCTTCATCCTTCGTAACATTTTATTGTTGCTTCGCACTAATTTATATATTTCATCAAGTTTTTTATCTCTGTCAGGCACAAGGATAGTATATCAAATATATGTACGTTTGGGATGTATATATAAATTTCGATACACTCCGCTCCGCCTCACAAAACTAAAAAA
>DCYW01000027.1:1162-1320 GCA_002331185.1 Patescibacteria group bacterium UBA2100
AGTGCGCAGGCACTGTTTTTCTTACTATCTTGGCGCCAGCTCACTAAGCTCATTGTTCGCCGTACGGCTCCAACTCGCTAAGTGGCTCCTGCCCGGGCTCGCCCGTTTTTGCTCCTTGTGGTCGCAAAAACATGGCTCCGCCTCACAAAACTAAAAAA
>DCYW01000027.1:1652-13414 GCA_002331185.1 Patescibacteria group bacterium UBA2100
AGTGCGCAGGCACTGTTTTTCTTAACGTTTTGTGCCCTTGCTTGGAGTCGAACCGAGATCTAGTCCTTAGGAGGGACTTGTTTTATCCATTAAACTACAAGGGCGTGAAAATACTCTAACACAAAACTCACCGCAAGCGGTGAGTTTTGTGTATGTTTATTGACTATATATTATAGCCCTAGAAGATTCTTGATTCGTTCTTCATCAAATCCTATCACCATTTCTTCTCCAATAAATATCACAGGCACTCCCATTTGCCCACTTCGCGTAACCATCTCCTGTGCCTTTTCTTGATCAGAAGCTACGTCATGCTCAGTGTACTCAACATTGTTTGCTGCAAAAAACTCTTTTGCTTGTTTGCAAAAATGACATGTTGGTGTGCTATATATAACTACTTGTTTATCGCTCATAGTGCAGACATTATTTTGTAACCTATTTAGTATATCATGCATCGCACTAAAGCGATGATAGTAAAATGGGATACGATACTTCTCAATCTCCTACTCAAATCCAAAAAAACGTACTATCCTAAACCAGATTCCTGCATCTGATAACTCAACAACTTCCTCCCTACTTGGTGTATCTACAAGCACAATAAGTCTCTCCCCTTCTCTGCCTACATCAAATTTTTGCCGTATCTCTTCTTCAAGACCTCGTTTTGTATTAAGTTGTGCGAGTTCTTCTTTAAGGAGCATCTCGCGTTTGTACAACGTCTCTAATTCTTGCACTGCTCTTTCTTTATTTTTCTGCGCAAATGATGCCTTCGTGTATACACCCCATGTGCCTTTTGCAAATAGTATAAAAAGTATTAAAAGAAAAATAATTCCCAGTTTGCCAAAGAAAAGTTTCTTAAGTGCACGTTTATCACTTACGCGTAACATATCTATAGTATACACTGTGCGAAAATCTTAGAGTATTATATACTGGTGTCTATGAGTTTCTTATACGATGAGAAAACACGCAAAGCGATGAAATGGATATGGATTGTTATAGCGATTCTTATTATTGTCAGTATGGTTATGCTATACGCTCCAGGCCTCATACCTGGCGGCGGAGCACTCTCCGCACCAATTTCATAAAATAGAACGTTTATTCGCTTCGCATGACTTTCATAAACACTTCGTGAGGAATGTGTACTCTTCCTCGTGCAAGTGCTTTTTTCTTTCCCTTCTTTTGTTTTTCGAGAAGTTTCTTTTTCCGTGTTATATCACCACCGTACAAATATCCAGTGACATCTTTCCGCATCGCTGATATTTTTTCTCCGGCAATAATGCGCCCTTGACTCTTGGCTTGAATCTTTACCACAAATAACTGCTTGGGAAGCATATCTTTTAGTTTTACTACCATTTCGCGTGCCTCTTCTTCTAACCTTCTCTTTGAAACGATTCTACTAAACGCAGGTGAAAGCTCTTCAGCAATGAGTATATCGAGACGCGTTACGTTTGCATCACGCATCTCTATTTGTTCGTACGAAAGCGATGCAAAACCTGAGGATATATTCTTCAACTTATCAAAAAAATTTCTCATCATTTCACGTAATGGCATCTCAGCAATTATCTGAGTTCGCCCATCAGGCATCGTTTCTGTTTCTACTACCATACCTTCATGCTCATGCAGTAGCGGCATAATACCAGAGAGATGTCCAGATGGGGCAAGAATACTTGCCCGTACCCATTGCTCCCGGATGCCAGCTGCTTCTCCGTCATTTGGAAAACGAGTTGGAGTGTATACTGTCTGAATAGCACCATCTTTCAATGTTACTTCATAGACAGTCGTTGGGAGCGTTACGATAAGTTCTACATCAAACTCACGGCGTAGTCGTTCAGTTATAATTTCCATATGGAGCATACCGAGAAATCCACACCGAAATCCACGCCCCATAACTCCTGAAGATTCTTCCTCATAGGAAAGAGACGAGTCCATAAGTCGCAATCGCTCGAGCGATTGTCGCAAAAGTGCTAAATCATCCTGGCTTTCAGGATACACACTTGCCCAGATAACCGGTCGCGGTTCTCTGTATCCAGGCAGTGCCTCTGTGTTTGAACGGAGAGAAAGTACAGTATCTCCAACACCGACAATTCCTGGTTTCTTAATTCCTGTTATAATGTAACCAATTTCTCCAACGGAAAGAGCATCGCGCGTTTCCTCTTCTGGGGTAAATATGCCTGTTTCAAGAGCAGTAAACTGTTCTCCTGCTTCTGCAAATGTAACTTTTTCTCCTCTTTTTAGTACACCTTCAATAATGCGTACGAAAAGTACAATTCCTCTGTGATCTGAGTATTGGAAGTCAAATATCAGTGCGCGCAAGTCATTCCCCTCAATATCTGGCGCGGGTACTTTGTTTACAATCACATCTAACAAATCAGCAACCCCTTCTCCAGTTTTCCCTGATGTTGTACGAATCTCATCTTCATCAATTTCAAGAAGTAGCGACAGATCGGCCTTAATATCTTCAGTGCGAGCGAGAGGTGAGTCAATTTTGGAAAGTACTGGTATAACCACAAGGTCTTGTTCTCGCGCAAGGTGTAATACTGAAAGCGTTTGTGCTTGTATACCTTGTGTTGCATCTACTAACAACACAACCCCTTCAACAGCCTTGAGTGCTCGCGACACCTCGTATGAGAAATCTATGTGACCAGGTGTATCAATTAAATTTAGAATAAATTCTTTATCACCACTTTTCCAATTCATACGAACTGGCTGCATTTTTATAGTGATGCCGCGTTCTCTTTCTAAATCCATCTTATCCAATACTTGATTACGCATTTTGCGCTCAGAAATTGTACTCGTTACCTCAAGCATACGGTCAGCCAATGTAGACTTACCATGATCGATATGTGCGATAATGCTGAAATTTCTTATGTTTTTCATATTACTTTACTGTATTACAACACTGGTTCAGTGTAAGAAAGAAATGTATCTGCCACTGTTTTGATTACATATCTGTTCCACGCTCAGTCCCAGTCGGTAAGATTGGAACATACTGCCAGAATTTAGTGTGCCATGCCACCCATACCTCCTGAATTTCACGGTTCCCCAAAGCACGGAGCACGATAGCGCCTGCGACAATACCGACTATACCGCCAATAAAACCTATCAAAAACACTCCTAGGAGAGTATCTATGTTAAATACTCCATCTAGCGCATCAAGAGTTTGGTGTGCCGCAAATGCAGCAACGACAGCAGCCGAAAAACTCTCAAAAATAGGTTTTCGCATATGCTCCCGTAGTGAGCCAAAGTCTCTCTCGAACAAAAAGAAGAACACTACAATATTCACAATAGAGAAGAAAGCATACGAGAGCGGGAGCATGAGCACTTCGGTTCCACTAATACCTTCCACACGCAGCAAATGCTCAATAAAATATCTCCATAACTCATTATGTGCGAACGCCCACAACAATGCATATGCACCTCCGATTATCCCTATGGCGGTGGCGACATTTACTAGCAATGGCTTGAGTGTTTCACCAGCTGCATAGTAACCACGAATAAACAATAGGGAGAGTGCTTGTGCAGTGAGTGACACGATAAATAGTGCGAGCGCCGCTGCAGTCAGGCGCGTATCAGACCAATCAAATTCCCCTGAACCTAATACCACGCGAACGATATGAGCACGCAAGACAATCACTAGTGCGGTAAGTGGTACAGACCAAAAAATAACATGACGTGATGCTGTCACCATTTGATCAAAAAAATGACTGATTTCTCCACGAGAAAGAAAGCGTGCCAGTGTTGGAAATGCAGCAACAGAATAACTTGCACCAATAATAGCCAGTGGTGCAGCCTGTAAGTTAAATGCGAGGGAAAATACAGAAATAGATCCAACACCAAGTGTCGCCGATATAATTACCAAGATAAGAAGTGCGAGCTGATTTGCCGTTATTGAAAGCGTTCGTGGAATCGATACGGAAATAATATCCCACATTTCAGCAAGCCGTACCGTGAATGTCTTTGGTTGCAAATAACCGGTGCGTATACTAAACGGTATCTGTATGCCCATGTGCAAAATAGCACCTATCAAAACGCCATAAGCAATTCCAAGAAGTCCGAAAATAGGATACAGTGCCAAAATACCGAATATGATACTTATGTTGTAGAGTAACGGCGCAATCGCATAGATAACGTATCTTCCGCTTATTTGTGTCACACTTGCTAAAATACCTGATAGCCCAAGAAAAAATGGTTGTAAGAGTAATATTCTGCTCATGGTAATCAGAACATCGCTCTCAAGAAGTAACGATGAGAAAAAAATACGAAGTATGTGCGGCATAAAAATCCACAAGAATATTGTCAAGAGAAGCATCAACACCGAGAAGCTGGCAATAACCCCCCCGATTATTTCACTCCTCTTTTCTTTATCACTATACTCCGTAAGCAAAGGTACTAAAATGAATACCGACACAAGTGATGCAATAGAAACAAACACTATGTCTGGAATACGAAATGCCGCATAGTAAATATCAAGCATCTCGCTCGCACCAAATGTAGACGCTAAAAGTCTATCTCGAAACAGCGCTAAAAGTGTTGAGAGTAATGCAAAGAAACCCAAAAGATACGCGGCTTCGTGCAAACCACGTATCTCTCCTTCTACAAATCTCAAAATTCGTTGCATGGCTTAGTAGCCTAGCACACATTAGTTGTCCTCAGAAACTGGTAGCTCTGTTGCGTCACCAAGAGCAGCACTTACCTGTTCAAGAGCAGCAGCTGCTGAACCCCCCTCTCTCAATGCTTCTACAACAGTTTGGATTTCTTCGTTCTCTGGATTAAGAACGGCAATTCTCTCAAATACAGCAAGAGCCCCCTCTGCGTTATCTAGTTTCTCGTATGCAAGACCAAGGTAGTACAAAGCATTGGAATAATTTGGATCAAGCGCCACCGCACGCTCTAAGACTGGAATAACCCTATCGTATGCCTCAACGCTATACTGCAGCACTCCGAGTTGGAACAAAAGCCCGGTATTATTTGGATTAAGAACTACCACAGACTCAGTTGAAGCAATCGCATCCTCAACATTGTTTTCACCAATAGCAATTTGTGAAAGTAGATAGAACGCGTCTGTGTAATTACTCTTTAAAGCTAGCGCCTCTCGTGCATACGTCTTTGCACCCTGGATATCATTGTTATTAAGCGCAAGACGAGCAAGGCTCAATGGAATTTGCGGAGTACGAGCATTGCGTGTTTGTGCTTCAGAATAAGCGGCTACCGCACTATCATAAGACCCTTCGATCTCAAGAGGTACAAGGCTTGAATAGACATCTGCGAGCAATAGCCAACTTTGGTAATTATCTCCATCAATGGTTACAACAGACTGAGCCGCAGAAATTGTTTTCGTGAGCTCTTCCTGAAATCGAGCTTGTAAATCTTCTGTATCAGCATTCTCTTCGTTTAAGATTTCTGAAAGTTTTGCAACACCAATGTTTGTTCGTAATTGCGCTGGTCGTACGTCCCCAGGAAACAGTGAAATACGTCTTTCTGAAATAGTCTCTGCTTTATTTAAGTCTCCTGCATTTGCTGCCGCAACGATGTTAGAGACCAAGACGTTCGTTCGAATTCTCTCAACGGTAATTGCTGTAAATGCAATTGTTATAACAAAAATTGCAACAAATATTTCAGTTACTGCAATACCAGCAGCATAATTATGGTGGGAGCGTATTTCACCAACTTTCAATACACCTGAGATGCGAGCGGCTGCAATCACAATACCCGTGAGGATAAATGTATAGGCAAGCACGACTGTTTGCGGTACATAGACAATCGTAAGCACCCACAAATATCCAGCACCAAGGAATGAAGAAATGATCATATACATGTGCGCTGGTTGTACTGCTCTATGTATAAGTAATCTAAATCCAAGATGAATAAAGGAAGCAAAGAATAGCAACCACAAAACTCCAACTACCAATCCGCCAGTGACAAATGCACTTGGAATATATCCAATCCCAAAGTTGAAATCAACACTCCAAAAGTTCGTTTCGTTTACAGCCTGTGGCTTGTAATCTACCCACGCTTCTCTGAATGAGTTTGGTCCTACACCAAAGAGTGTATTTTCTTTTAGAGCTCCTGTTCCGGCAGTAATAGTTCCTTCCCAAGATGGCCGTACGTCTACATACGCTATGTTAAATGTCTCAGAAATTTGTGTACTGAACACACTACCACCAAAGATGAATACCAGACTCACAAGAACAACAACACCGCTCGGGGCGATGCGTTTCCATGGAAATCGCGGAGTAAATGTACCACTCTTTTGATCATGTGATGCGTCTGAGAAAATGTACACGGAGATGAGCAAGGCTGCGATCATAAGCGTTACCCATACAGCAAGTAGATTTACCAAAACAAGAAGGAATAATGCGAGTACAGATAACAAGTACAAAACACCACGTACTGCCCTGGAAGTAAAGAGAGCGAGTCCAGAAAGTGCCATAATAAGCGCAAGACCGCTCATTACTCCAAGATCATTCCAACTTCCTAAGACTGTTACGGTTGAATCATTCGAAAACAAAGTGGGTAAGATGACGTCTCCACCAATAACTACTCGAACAATCTGGAATATTGCAATAATGAAGAACGCCGCAAGAGCTGCTTGCTGAAGACGAATGAAGTGCACAACCTTTTCTGTTGTGAGTGCAGCTACGCTAAGAGTTGCAACAAAAGTAAAGAGAGCGATGACCGTATCACGTTCAAATCCAAATCCAACGAACGATTGCATTATATTGCCAGACAATACGGCCGTAACAACATACCCGACAATGAGTAGTAATGAGGTCCATAATACGTTTGTATTAGGGAAAACTACTCGCTGTTCTTTAAAACGCGCAACGGTCCACAAGAGCAGTGCTGCAAATACGCCAAGAGCGATGATTGACATCTTTCCCATAGCAAGCGGCAACCATGCAGTTGGAAATACAGCTAAAGGTAGTAAAAATACGACAAGGCGAAGTAGTGTTCGTGCAGCCCCATCGAGTCGACTTGTAGTCGCATTACCTGTTTCAATTGGTACAGTATCCATAATTCGAATGATAAATATATTAATTATCTTTTATTATACCAGTGCATGCCGTAATGCACATCAACATGTGTGTATCAAAAAACCATCCCTCAAGGGGATGGTTTTTTGATATTTTGACACTCGTATCTATAAGCCGGATTCTGTCCCCGTATGTATGTCATGCATACGGTGTATAGTCATTTATCTGGGATAACTGTCTCCAATTACCTCGATGCGGCACTCCAAGCGCATCGCACTACGTGCAATGTACGTAGTTTATAGTTCGTAGTTGATAGTTTGTAGCAAAGCGCCTAAGGCACATTACTATTAACTTATTTACTAACGACTCGTAATCACATGTAATGTGATGCACTCGGCACGGCCTTGCACACAAGTAGGAATTTTGCCGTTTCACTCTTATGTTTCCATAAGATTATTCCCGTAGCCTACCTATCGGCACACAGGGAATCCTGAGCATCTCTGCCTTGGCGTCACTGCTCGCATCCCTACTCAGCCCTCAAAGAAGTGCTGAGCGACGGGCGTTACCCGCTACCCTGCTACCCTGCCCTCCTTGGAGGGCAGGGTGTGTGTCCGGACTTTCCTCACTAGCTTTGTAAACAAACCTAGCGCGACTATCTAACACGATAAAATCATTATACCACGATATCAGAATATGTGAACTATATCTAATATAGTTCACATCGCTGTATCTGTATCGTAACCAATATATGGACATCCGATGTCCATATATGTAAATAAAGTTACGTATATCCCCAAGGTCATTTGCGAATCAAAAGAATAGATTCTAAGAGTTTTCTGTAACTTATACTTAATTTTAAAGCACACCCCTTGAAAAGATTATTTTCATCGGAACGCAAGACTATAAGCAAAATAAATGGAGACGTATGTTGCATACGGCGAAGTTCATTTTGCGATACGCAACAAAGTAGTTCGCCAAAAATAGTTCTTTTCTATTAGATTTCAATCTCGCACAGATTGCCTGCACATGCTAATTCCTTTTTTACATCAGTTTCATCTCGTTGCTCATACGTAAGTAGCTTCGAGTAATCAATATTTTCTACTGTTTTGTATAGACGTTCGTATGTTTCTTTATTGATCGCTTCATACGGAGCAAGGCGATACACGTGGTCTGTTCGCGGCAAGAACGAAAGCCCCCCAACGATGTCCCAATTTTCGTACACCCAGTTGGCTACTTTAATCCACTCATCATCACCAATTGAAATAGTTACTGAAGGATTATGCTCAGTATAATTCATTTTTACATCTTTCCAGTGTTCAAGTTGATCAAGTGCTGTAATATCATCTTTAAGAATTGCACCCCTTGGTGCCTTTACGGGGAACTCAAATACAAACGTATTCGCATCATCCATTGTCTGCCCTACTTCTGGGAAATATGGTACTCCTTGATCGCGAAGCATTTTAAAGAGTGAGTCTGTCGCAGAAATTCTAATACGTCGAATGTAATACTCTGAGTTTCGCGGGTGCATACCTGAAGCACAGTCAAATGTTTGCGAAACAGTTCCGGATGGCTTTACACATGTTGTCGCGCTTGAACGTTCAATGCCAAATTTCTTCGCATATTTCTGGTTAGTCTTATTTACTTCAGCTTTAAGTTTTCGCAGTACTTCTGGTTTCCTTACTGTATCATTGTCCCACTGTCCCGTTAATGAAACTCCAAGCAGTCGCTCTGTTGAACAATTGTCTGTCCATTCTTTCGATAGGTATCGAAAGTTTGTCAGTGATGATTGGTATGTTCCAAGAATAGTAGCAAGTCGCGCTTTTCGCAGCAATGTCTTTTCATCATCTCCTTTGCGACAGATAACTTCTGACAGGTTACAGAATTGCTTGCTTTGAAGAATGATTTCTCCACAGGGGTTTGTTCCAAGGTTACCAATTTCTCCAGCCCAATCTGCATTTTTATACTTCTTAGTAAGAAGTTCGATACGCCTCTCTGGCAACGTGTCTTTCAAACTTCCCCGGTTAAAGATGCCACGCTCTCCTGTTTGGCTTTTCATGAGTGCTACCCATTCGTCTATGAAGACGTCGTTGGTCGGACGTTCTTCATACACCGCTGAGTTATTTGCAATGGCTCGGTGGGGGTCTGTCATATAGAACTGCCCTTTCTTTGCATCTCGTACTTCATCATCATCTATATCAGAAAGACTAATCATTGCACTACGACGAACGCCTCCAGCTACAACGCACTCTCCTATCTTACAAATAATGTCATGTGCATCGATATTTCGTAGTCGACGCCCTTGTTGAGCTAAGATTCTCTCTCGCGCAAAAGTAAGTAAACTCCGCAATGGTTCAGGACCAGAGCTTTTGCCTCCCATAACCTTAAGCCGTGCGCCAGCAGGACGCACGTGAGAAAAATCAAAGTCTACATCAGAACCGCTATACCATGTCTTAAGCCCTAAGGTAAGTGCGTCACACCACCCTTCTTTTGAATCTCCAACAACGTGTGTTTTTAATTTCTTTCCTGTCTGGATTTTAATCTGTGGGAGTTGTTGAATGTTCTGGCTTTCAACTGAATATCCGACACCAGTACCGCACATTGATAAGTACATAATTTCTGCAAAATCATACAGTTGTGTTGGCGCAATAAATGAACAGTTATACGCTGCAACGTTGCATCTGCGAGCTGCTTCTCCAGAAAATTGCATAAGGCGCATGCTCGGCATAATTTCTTGTTTCAAAATTGCTTCACGTACTTCATTGTATTCTGACTCACTTAGTTTCTTGCCAAGATTCTCCTTCATGAAATTGATGTAACGGTCGACTGTCTCAATCCATGTCTCTCGACGATTTTCTTCCTTCACCCAACGCGCATATGTACGCAAATACACAAATTCACCCAGAGGATTGTTCTTAAAATACTTCTTGCTCAACTCGACGAGTTTTTTAACATGATCAGGAACTTGTATACCTTCATCGTAGCGTAATTTTGATCGCTCAGCGCGGTATAAAATGTATGACTTAGCAGTATTTACATAGTCGGAAAGGATAAGTTGTCGTTCTACTTCGTCTTGGGTACCTTCAACACTCGGAATGAAGTCGTTATGTTTTCGAGAGGTACGCACCAAGTCACTCACCACACGATATGCAACCATTGTGCCTTCCTCAGCTGACCCTTCACCGGTTGCAGCCATAGCTTTCTGGATTGCTTGTTCAATCTTCAAAAAATCAAACGGCACAACATCGCCGTTTCGTTTACGAATCTTCGGTACAAACTTATTGTACTTACCTGTATCCTTCGCCTGTGTGTGTGTGCTCCCCCTTTTCTTTTTGCTTTTGGGGGTCGCTCCCGCCGTCTTCATTGTGGAAGATTTTTTTGTCATGCGCGTGTAAGTTTACTTGTTGCTTGTAATTTCTTTTAGTCTTGAAGCAAAAACTGCATCAGGATTCAAAGAGTCTCAAAATTTGAGCTCTGTTTGACATTCTACCCTCTCGACCCCATCGTGCGAAATGAAAAAACCTGTGGATAGCACAGGAGGATACACAACTCTGTGTATGTCTAGATATTCTTTTCTATGAGAGCCAATTATAAGCCTGTCACGGTATCTCCAATATCAATATTATACACTTCTGCAAACCCCGCGATTGTTTCTAACACATAGAGTGCATCGCTTCGTGGCTCATATACTTGCGGATACGAATCTGGATGAGCATTTTCCCACATATCAATTATTACTCCGTCAGCATCTATCCAAAAAATATCCAAGGAGAATTGCATATTACGCATCCAGATTGAATACGTACCTGGTGTTTCAAATACGAACAACATCCCTTGATTCGTAGGAATTTGCGAGCGACCGGAAAGCCCATTGACTCTTTCCTCTGGTGTATCTGCCACTTCAACTTTCACTGGTGTTCCGTCAACGTATATGGTCTTAAGATACACACCTTCAGGCTGATATGGTAAAAGAGAATCACCACCCAAGATTCCTGTAGCTAAAAGTCCTAGCAATACAGAGATGAGTAAAGTAAGTCCAACCAATATTGGCTTGTCAGCATCATACATACCCTACTAGTATATCGTATTCAGTATACAATGTGCACATGACAAACAGTATAAAATATCCAATAAGAATAAACCGTTATCTTCTTCTACGTAACATCTGTTCACGTAGAGAAGCTGACAGACTCATTACGCAAGGGAAAGTCAGTATCAATGGAAGTGTTGCACAACTCGGACAGCAGGTAGCAGAAGGCGATGTCGTAGATGTGGCAGACTCTGCTAAAAACCGAGAGTATAGATATTTCCTATTTAATAAACCTCGTGGAATTGTAAGTCACAATCCGCAACGTGACGAACAGAGTGTTGAAGACGTGTCAGGACTTGGAAACTCAGTTTCGCCTGTTGGACGTCTTGATAAAGATTCACACGGTCTTATGTTACTTACCGATGACGGACGCATTGTACACGCAATCCTGAGTCCAGAGCATGGACACGAACGTGAGTACGAAGTACACACCGATAAATATATAAAAGAATCTGATTTGAAAAAACTTGGACGCGGTGTAGATATCGAAGGATATATTACAAAACCTGCAACGACAGAACGGATTGATGATACTGTATTTTCTATTACGCTTACTGAAGGAAAAAAACACCAGATTCGTCGAATGTGCGCAGCGCTTGGATATCAAGTTACAGATCTTAAACGCGTGCGCATGATGCACTTACCACTAGATGTTGCAGACGGAAAAAACCGAATGCTCACTAAAGATGAGAAGACAGCGCTTCTTA
>DCYW01000007.1 GCA_002331185.1 Patescibacteria group bacterium UBA2100
TTGATGGGCGAGTGAAGGCGATGAATATACATAACTAATGTTAGAATACATGCATGAGCACAATCAGTATTCACAAATGGTAGAAAGATTTAAATTAGCATGGCTTGCAAGGGGTATTGATGCAATTGTGAGTTACTTGCGGATAATGTTAAATAGTGGGAGACATAATTACAACAGATAGGTAAGGGAAGTGAGCTGCACAAAACCTGGGAAGACATGCACCTTACATACGAACTATTTGCAGCAGACGAAACGATTGGGAAACATACCGTGAGATGGAATCTCAGTCATTCCCCAGAAGTGTACTTAATATACAATTAGATAGTGTACGAGCGAATGACCAAGGTCGAACCTTGGTCAGTGATTGAAAACATACGTATGGACGTCCGTACGTCCATACGTATGTTTCGTGTATACTATTAATGTATGAAAAAATATACGCGCAAACTCACCAGAGCATCGACACATACGTACACGGTGACAGTCCCTAAAGATATTATTAAGAAGTATAAATGGAAGGAGAAACAAAAACTTTCGATTGTAGATGAGGGAAACGGTAAGGTAGTTATTCGTGACTGGAAGCGACAATAATAAATATAACAAGTAACCTATATGAGCCAGACTTGGTTATCGAGCACTACTTTACTACTAATCTTGAATCAATGACCGAGTATACGTTTGAGAAGTCATTCTTTAAGTTGCGACGTAACAAAAAAGTCCACTGGCGTGGACTTTTTTGTGTACTCTGAGAAAAAACTTATTCTTCTTTTGGAGCTTCTTCTGTAGTCGGTGCATCTTTAAACGAGAGCGTCATTTTGTGCTCTACTGGGTCAAAGAGTGTAATAGTGAATGGGTAGAGACTACCAAGGCGAAGTTCATCGCGTAGTTGCTCGCTTCCGCCAAATTCAGATACATGCACAAGCCCTGCAACACCTTCTTCTATAGAAGCGAGTGCGCCATGCTTGTTGTACTTAATGACAACAGCTTTAACCTTATCTCCTTTTTTGAATTTCTTAGATGCCGCTGTCCATGGGTCTTCGGTAAGTGCTTTAATTGAAAGTGATACTTTACTGTCTTTCACTTCTATAACCTGTACGCGCACTTTCTCACCAACTTTGTAACGACTCTTAGGATCTTCAACAAGTGCCCAGTCCATTTCTGAAATATGAACGAGACCTTCAAGACCGTCTTCTAGTTTTACAAATACACCAAAATCGGTTGCTCCAGTTATTTCACCGTCGTGTGCATCACCAACACGATACTTATCAACCATCTCTGCTTTTTCTTCAGCATCAATACCTTTTTCGGTAAAGATAAGTTTCTGTTCTTTAGCATCAGCGGTAATAACGTGCAGTACTAATTTTTTATCGACGAGTTGCTTAAGCTCAGCAAAGATTTTGTCTTTGTCGCCATCGGGGACTCGTGGATAGTTATCGACAGAAAGCTGTGAGGCAGGAAGGAATCCTTGGATACCTTGCCACTCAACAATAAGACCACCTTTGTTCGCATCCTTAATAGCGAGTTCAAGGGCAGTTTTGTTTTTCATCGCAGCTTCTGCTTCGCCCCATACAAGCGCTTGGCGAGCTTCACGAAGTGACACTTCGATGTAACCATCAGGATTTTCTATACCAGAAACCTTAGCGGCAACAGTATCACCTGGGTTTACATTCTTTAAAATATCACGTGCCGAGAGATACTCTCGTCCGTAAATAATACCTGTACCAAATGGGTGCAAGTCGATATAGATACGCCCTTTGTCGATATCTACAACTGGTCCTTCTACGAGATCGCCTACTTCTGGACTTGCAGGGACTTCAGTGAGAAGTGCTGCCATTAGGGAGTCTTTTTTACTTCGAGGTTCTTGTTCGTTACTCGATTCTTCGAGCCCATCTTTTTTGCTCATTATATAATCTGATGCACCATACGTTCTGTACCTGTGTTCGTGAGCTTGTTCATGTACAAGAGGGTTAGTACAGTGCCTTGAGTTAATAAAATGCCCTTGTAAGGGCAGCTCTACTATACTCTGTGTGGCTTAAAAAGCAATATAATTCGTGCTATAATGGACATGCTCCGCATTCGTTATGACGGATTTGTTTGCATTCAATCTATGATAATTACACATCACAAGGGAGAATTTATAAGAATAAGTTTTGGCGATAAAACGCTCGCCTTCAACCCAATCTCAAAGAAATCAAAGATTACACCAACACGATTTGGTGCTGATATTGTATTTGTCACATTAAACCACCCAGACTTTAATGGTGTAGACGAGGTGACACGAAATGCAAAAGAGCCGTTTAGTGTTCGCGGAGCAGGAGAATACGAAATTCAAGGAGTATTTGTAAAAGGCTTCGACTCAACATCAGAATATAGTACCGATGCAACCATCAATACTATTTATACCGTTCGAATGGAAGACATAAACATTCTTTTTCTCGGGGCGCTTTCAGAGAAGAAACCAAATCCTTCTATTGTTGAAGACATGGATAGCGTAGATGTGTTGTTTATTCCAATCGGCGGAAGTGGAGTGTTAGATGCATCTGAAGCACATGCTCTTGCCGTTGCCTATGAAGCAAAGGTTGTGGTCCCGATACATTACGACGGCATAGGAGATGCTAGAGCTCTTAAAACATTCCTCAAAGAAGCAGGCGCCGAAAGTACAAAGCAAGTCGAGAAACTCACTATTAAAAAGAAAGACTTAGAAGGGAAGTCTGGCGAAGTAGTCGTCTTACAGTCATAATATATTTATATGCGGTTTATTGATGACATGAGGCAGCGACCAGAAGAAGAACGTCTTGCTTTTGCAGCACTAGCGGCAGGTATTGTAGCACTGGTGTTGTTCGTTTTGTGGGGAGTTACTTTTTTCCGTAGTGATAGTACCGTCGTACAAGTTGAAGTTACAAATCAAGGCGCATCAGCAATTCAAGGTTTCCGAGAAACAACTTTAGAAACAACTTCAGAAATAACTGGAACATTTGATGAATTTTCCTTGCAGTATCAGCAGTTAAGAGATTCATTGGAAGAATCAAATACACAAGCAGGCGGAGACAGTGCTGTGAATGTGTATGTTGATGAAGATGGAAATGTCAACGTCGAGAACATTATTATCGATAAAAGTGAATTAGATTCTGATAACTAACTATGGCAGCAAAGAAAAAAGTAGAAAAGAGTAACGAGGAGAATCCAAAGGAGCCAGAGTCAAATAAGGGAATTATTTCTCAAGGAATTTCTTCTGAAATGCGAGAAGCATACATTAACTATGCGATGACCGTCATTACGTCTCGTGCGCTTCCTGACGTGCGTGATGGTTTAAAGCCCGTACACCGGCGAGTGTTGTACGCGATGGATAAATTAAACTTAACTCCAGGCGGCAAGACGCGAAAATCAGCAACAGTAGTTGGTGAGGTCATTGGTAAGTACCATCCACATGGTGATACTGCCGTGTACGACTCGATGGTAAATCTGACACAGGATTTCACTATGCGATACCCGCTCGTTATTGGGCAAGGTAACTTTGGTTCTATCGATGGAGACAACGCAGCCGCTATGCGTTATACAGAAGCAAAGACATCAAATATGGCATCTGAACTACTACGTGATCTTGGTAAGAACACGGTAGATTACCGACCAAACTATGACAATACAGAGAAAGAGCCTGTTGTCCTTCCTGCAGCTGTACCAAACCTACTTCTGAACGGAACACTTGGTATTGCTGTTGGTATGGCAACAAATATTCCTCCGCACAACTTCCGTGAAGTTTCAGACGCTGTTGTTCACCTCATAGACAATCCCAAGAGTACGACTGAAGATTTGTTACAATTCATCCAAGGTCCCGATTTTCCAACAGGATGTGTGGCGTTTAACCAACAAGATATAGCACAAGCCTATGCAACAGGGCGTGGTGGTGTTGTTGTTCGAGGTGAGGCAGAAATTACTGAAACCGCCAAAGGTGGCACACAAATTATTATTACGTCTATTCCATATCGTGTGAATAAAGCAAATCTTATTACGAAGATTGCTGAATTAGTGCAGGTCAAAAAGCTCGAAGGAATTAAAGGATTACGCGATGAATCTACAACAGACATTAGGATAGCAATTGATCTTAAAGGGACTGCGCATCCGCAATCAGTACTTAACTACATATACAAGCATACACAGCTTGAAGAAACGTTCCATTACAATATGGTTGCTATTGTAGATGGTGTTCCTAAGACACTTTCACTCAAACCAATGCTTGAATCGTATGTTAATCACCGAGTTGAGGTAACAACACGACGAATACAATTTGATCTTGATAAAGCGAAAGCACGTGAACACATACTGCTTGGACTTAAGAAAGCACTCGACAATATCGATAAGGTAATTGCACTCATTAAAAAAAGCAAAGATGTTCCGACAGCTCACGAGGGGTTGGTGAAGACATTTAAGTTCTCAGCGATACAGGCAACTGCTATTTTGGAAATGCGTCTGCAAAAACTTGCAAACCTTGAAAGAAAGAAAATTGAAGAGGAGCTTGCTGAACTTAAGAAAATTATTGCTGAGCTGGAAGGACTCCTCACAAGCAAGGCGAAGTTAATGACACTCATAAAGAAAGAATTAAAGGAGGTTACTGAGCGTCTCGGTGATGAACGACGAACAAAAATAATGAAGCGAGGAACGAAGAACTTCTCTATGGAAGATGTTATTGCTGATGATGAATTTGCACTCGTGCTTACAAAGGGGGGGTACATAAAGCGAACAAATCCAAGCGAATATCGCCGTCAAAAACGTGGCGGTGTTGGTGTTATTGACATGAACACGAAAGAAGAAGATGTTGTAAAAACATTTCTTACAGCTAACGCTCATGCTGATCTCCTTTTCTTTACAGATAAGGGGAAGGTGTACCGTACGAAAATGTATGAAATACCCGAGGGAAAGCGTTCAACAAAAGGTAAGTCGATTATGAATTTTTTGCAACTTGAGCAAGATGAGAGCGTAACGTCTGTTTTACCCGTACCAAAAGACGTGAAAAAAGAGGAGCGATTGTCACTTGCTATGATTACGCGTGAAGGAACGGTGAAAAAAACAAACGCCGATCAATTTGCTGAAGTACGAAAGAGCGGACTTATTGCCATTAAGCTCAACGGAAAAGACAAACTTATTTCTGCACATTTCCTTAAGAAAGGAGACGATGTTGTTTTGGTAACCAAAAACGGACAGGCTATTCGCTTCCAAGAGAGTGACGTGCGTGAAATGGGGCGCACCGCAGCAGGAGTCCGTGGTATGAAACTCGGTAAAGACGATGAGGTTATTGGTGCTGGCGTTGTCGAAAAAGATTCTAAAGGTAAGGCACTCTTTGTATTGTCTGGAACAGGGTATGGAAAAAAGACAAAAATAAGTGAATACAAAGTACAGAAACGTTCAGGTACTGGTATTAAGACAGCACAAATTACACCAAAAACTAAAGAGATTATTGGTGCTGAGGTTATTGAAAGTACTGGAGGCGAACTTGTAGCAGTTTCAAAGAAAGGGCAAGTGATTCGTACAAGTCTCGACGAAGTGAAATTACAAGGACGACAAACACAGGGTGTCCGAATTATGAAATTGCGGGCAGGGGATTCCATTGCCTCAATGGTTACCCTTGGAGAAGAGGCTGATACAAGTGGGGAATAGTCACTACGAGACCCTTTTTCGTACGTTATAATAGAATGCATGGAACGCCATGTGAGAAACAATGAGAATGCCCACATTACTGTTGGTGGAAAGGATATCAATGTCACAATTGGTACTGCACAGACAAAAACGGTTGGACCAATGGCACTTACTGGTGATACAAAACTTCCTAAAAATACGGTCAGTGCACAAACGCGAAGGAACTCTCAAGGTCTGTGTGTTGATGTACACAGCCCCGCTTTTTCTGATCCAAAGAAGAACGTAAAGCGCTTAGGCTTTCGAGAGGGTATGAAAGTTGCTGATTTTGGTTCAGGCTCGGGTGCGTACACACTTGCATTGGTAGATGTAGTTGGACACTCTGGCACAGTATACTCAGTTGATATCCAAAAAGACTTGCTTATCCGCACACAAAATGCAGCGATCGAAAAAGGGTACGAAAATATAGAAATTGTATGGGGTGATATTGAGTCTCTCGATGGCGTCACATTAAAAGACGAGTTGCTTGATGGGGTACTATTATCTAACACACTTTTCCAATTAGATGATAAAATAAGTACGATAAAGGAGGCGAATCGTGTACTTATGCCTGGAGGAATACTTGCGATTATTGATTGGAATGAATCTTATGGTGGGATCGGTCCACCAGAACAGTTGCTATTTACTTCTGATGAAGCCACTATTATTTGTCGTGATAACGGGTTTGTAGCAAAAGGAAATTTTGATGCAGGAGAACATCACTATGGATTATTATTTAAGAAGATATCTGACGGGAGATCTGAAGAAAATATGTCACACCAAGATTTTATTTCGCGTACAATCGCTCAAGAGTTACTTTAATATATGCAAGAAAAACGAAATCCATTTCAAATAATAATCCTCGGAGTATTCATCTTCTTTATTATTATTGCAGTACTGGTCTTTGCAAGTTTTACAGGTGGTAATAATAATCGTGATATTGGGGAA
>DCYW01000032.1 GCA_002331185.1 Patescibacteria group bacterium UBA2100
TGTGCCGAAGGCGGGATTCGAACCCGCGCGAGCATAACGCTCACGACATTTTAAGTGTCGCGTGTCTACCAACTCCACCACCTCGGCATGTCTTCATATTTCGTCCACGATGTGTTACTTGCAAGCTATGGCAATTCGGGCACAAAATACGTAAGTTAGCTAGACGGTTATCATGCCTGTCTCCATTAATATGGTCAAGCTCTAAAGGTTGACGACCGTCAGCAGAAATTTCAGCCCATTTACACAATTCGCACCACTTTTCTTTTATCCCTTCTTTAAAAAGTCGATTTTTTAATTTATGACTTTGAAAGGTACTATTTTTAACAAGGACTTCTTTCAAGGGTATTCTATATACGCCTATTCCGCGAAGTCCGCGTGACCAACCTTTTCCTCTAAAGTGAGACGAATCGATTTCGAGTTCATCTATGTACCTTCTCACTTGCTCATAATTCCCACCAGCTTCTCTGAGTCTTAGCTTTTTCAGGACTTGCCGCACACTTGTAGAAGTACTTACTGCCAGCTTTAATTCTTTATTTGTCCATGATCTACGACTCATTAAAATAGTATAACATTTGGTAGACATATATGCATATAATTCTCATATCTCTACCAGCAAAAGTACCCTGTTGCGATTCCCGACGAAAGGTACTCAAAGTACCTTTCTCCCGCGACTCTCGCTCGCTTTAAGACTCGGAGAATCGGTCACAGTCGCTAAGTATTTTTTGCGTGCTCCGCACTCAAAAATACGAAGTTCTCCGACCCGGACTCAACGCTTTCTCGTGCCCCGCACGCGCGTTTCCGTCTTGCGATTCCCACAATCCATTCTATTAACTAAAAGAAGCCTCCCTATTCAGGTGGCTTCTTTTAGTTAATGAGGCTCGGGCGGGAATCGCACCCGCGCATGGAGGTTTTGCAAACCCCAGCGTTTCTACTTCGCCACCGAGCCATATTCTTTTTTGCGTTCGTGCCCTTAGCATGGAGCAAGAGACTATTTTCGCAAGCCCCAGAGTCATGTCTTACTTTCTATCTCACGAAGCCAATAGGCACTATACTAGCATGTCTGTGTGTAGCAAAAAAGCGGCTGATGGAGCTTTTTTGCTTAAAATAATCGAAATGTATAGTAGCAGTACTTTCTCTAAAAATTCAACTGTGTTGGGTCTCCTAATCCGAATGTTTCAAGAATTATATTTATAATCCCAAATACCGTAGCCATGATAAAGACACCGACAATCCCCCACAACATGTGCTGCACTCCTATTTTGCGTCCATCAGGATTATCCATCTGCGAAAGAAAAACGACAAGGCCCCACGTAAACAGAAAAATACCAATTGAGAATATAAGGAGAACGAGTGGATCAATTATTGATCCGACTATCTGACTAACTATCTCCTTGCCATTCATAGCGTAATAGTTTATTCAGAAAAGATTATCTGTAATTTCTCTGAATTGCAGCAGGAACAATAGGTGTTGTTCCTTCTACTCTAAAAGTGGACTGTAGGATACGAACGATTCCCCAGATACTTACCATCACAAAAATAACAATAATCCCCATAAACATAATACTTACCCCTTTTGAACGACTCTCCGAGTCTGCCGTGTTAAGCATATACATGGCAAGCCCCCAAAAGAATGTAAGCACTGCAATTGCAAGTACAAGAGGAATTAACCCATTGACGATGTTACTAAGTATATTGATTGTGCCCATTAGTGTCATTGTATATAAAATAAATTATTAAAAGCATGCTCCTGAAAGCCACACTCCTTACATGATAGCGTACCTATATGGCGTTACAATAGAACGCATTACTTTGTGTGGATAGTCACTTTACGCAAACCCACTACTCAACGTTCGTTGCAAAATAGATATAATTCCCCAAATACTCACCATGACAAAAATTATTAGAATTCCCCAATACAATGTTTGTTGTAATTTTGCTCTCTGTTCGGCATTTCCACCGTCATATCCCCACAGATTCTTAACCAAACTGGCAAAAAAGTACACGATTGCCACACTAAATAATAAGGTCGTCCCTAGATTTATTAAACCAATAAATTGCCACATTAAGTCCTTAAAATCTGTCGGTGCCGCAAAAACAATGCCTGTAGGTAATACAAAACTGAGTAACGATAGTGCTAGGATTTGAATTTTTTTTTCAATCATACTATCTACTAAGCAGTGGGTCGATGGTATTTTTTATAAGCGTTGCAAGTGCCAAAGCACCTAATAAAAGAGCAACGCCAATCACAGTCCATAAAAAGTTTGTCTTTGCTTTTTTAAGTCCATCTGAATTTCCTTGTGCTGCGACAAAGAGAAAACCTGAGTACACAATCGATACAACAGCAAGCGGAAACAACAAATATACAACCACCTGTACAAATGCTTCTGTAAACTTTGAGATACTAGACAACTCACTCCTGAGCGGGTTTGAGAAAGATTGCGCAAAAACTATTCCTGGAACTGTCAACAACGCAAGCATAAACGTGAAAAAGATATCTTTACTATACTTACCCATATAATTATATAATACCACGCATCTTAATCTTCGAACTATTATCTGTATATATCCATAAGTCTACTTTCTTGAAATTACGTAGAGAAAGAAAGCTAAAAGCACAACGAGCAATGTTGCTGCAGAAAATCCTGCCAAGGTATCACTCACCAGTTCAACCAGTGCCCATAATGAAAGAAGTAGTACACCACCGATAGTCACTTTCACAGCCATCTTCTTTGCGTTCGTTATATCGTCTACACTACCTTGTGCTGCGACAAAGAGAAAACCTGTCCACACTATAAACACAACGAGGACAGGCGTCCCTATATACACTACCGCGAGCACCAAACCGCGAAGCATGTCTGTTATGAATTTTAAGACTAATGGGTTTTGAAACAACGCTGCCTCGACAAGAATTGGGGTAAAAGATAAGGTGAAGATTGTAGCAAGTACACGAAAAAGCATGTCTATCTGTTTATCACTGCGTTAAGCTCATCATTAGCGCGTTGAATCGTTTCAGATAATCGACGTGAACCCGACGTTACACCACCAACCATTCTCCTAAATATCTCATTGGTATCTTCCGCGTGAGGATCAAGCCAGGCACGACTAATAAGAGCTGCGTTACGGAAAATAAGATCAAGCGGATCGCTTGGTTCTTTACTTAAAACATCTCGTCTCGAAGAAGGAATCCCAACAGATTCGGACAATAAGCGTGATGGCTCAGCCCCCGTAAGATACAGCGCCATTTCTGTACCACCAAATACATTTTGTGCGGCTTTGGGTACTGCTAATGCATACATTTTTCCAAACGTGAGTATCTTCTTCTGTTCACCTGAACGAATCTGAGGGATTGGCGCCACATCAAAATTAATGTTTGCATTCTTTGCTTGAATAGCTTCGACTTCACTAGCGTATCCTACATACAGTGCTAATTTTCCTTGTGCAAATGCATCCAAAGAATTTGTGAGTGAACGATTCCATGTATATACACTTTTTACAGGATCAGCAAATTCAGTATAAAAGCGGAGTGCGGTCTGCGCAGGAATTGTATCGACACCTTGATTTCTTGGAGAAAGTGTGGCGGTTAGCTGTCCGCTCTGCTGTCGTGTAACGAGAGTTCCACCTGCCTGCAATATGAGCGTAGCAATAATGTCTTTTGCATTATTTATGTTGTCAAACTCACCAAACGCAATAGTGGCCTGCTCAATATTGTTTGCTTTATCACGCTGCGTTATACGTTCTGTTAGTAAAAAGAGTTCGTCCCAAAACTGTGGCGGTTGTGAAAAACCACTCTCTGCAAAAATGTCTCGGTTCCAATATAACACTAATGGGTCCACCAATAGCGGGAGTGCCTTAATACCATCTGAAGCACTTAAGAATATTTCTGCTTCGTCAATATATGTATCTTTAAACGCTCGTTCGCTTATAGTTTCGTATGAAATGGATTGCACTTTATTCCAGTGACGAATTAAGTTTGATTGGTCAAGAATAAACAAATCTGGTCCCGTACCATTTGCCAGTGCCTCTACAAGGTCTACTTGAAATTCATTTTCCGGCACCTTACGATACTTCACATTATTCACTTCAGAATTTTCATCAGCTAATGTACGAAAGTATTCTTCCATCACAACTTCATCAAAAGTGCCCCACACGGTCACTTCCCCAATATCACGATTATTATT
>DCYW01000019.1 GCA_002331185.1 Patescibacteria group bacterium UBA2100
AAACTTTCAAGCTTGATTATATTTACGCCGTGTTTAGCAAAAGAACCGAGCGATTCGTATAAAGCAGCTGGTTTGTCGAGTACATCGTACACAAGACTGGTTATGCAATCGCCATTTAAGGGCTTGGTTGCAGGGTCTTTTGTCAGTACAAGAAAGCGCGTAACATTATCATCAGCGTCCTGCAGATTCTCCTGTACTATATGCACAGTGTCATGAAGTTCCGCGGCATACGTAGATGCAAGCGCAGCGTAAGCCTCATTTCCTGTTTCTGAGACAAATGACACTGCTTTAGCAGTGTCTCCATACGGAACTGGTTCTATGTTAAGCGCCCGTAGTGTGTTTGTGCATTGCGAGAGTGCTTCGCGGTGACTGTACACGTGTTTCACATCTTTCAGCGACGCTCCCTTTAAAGCTATAAGAGCATGACGAATAGGTAGAAAATACTCAGCGATAACTGTCAAGCCGCTTTTTGGCAACAAGTGGTGTAAATCTGCAACACGCCCTGCAGTTGAATTTTCAATAGGCAAGAATGCATGAGTTGCTTCATCATTTTGAACTGCAGCAACAACCGCATCAAATGTTGGATATCCAATACGTTCTGCTTTTGGATCATATTCTGCAACAGCAAGGCTTGAATAAGAACCTTCTACACCTTGGTAGGCAATAGTACTTACGCCGTCGTCATTTTTCATAGTCGAAGAACGTATATTATCGTGCGAACTCTATTGATCGACTTTCACGGATAACATTCACCTTTACCTCACCTGGATAATTAAGGTCACTCTCTATTTTGAGGGCGATATCTCGAGCGAGTGTTCGTGCCTCTCCATCAGTCACTTCTTCAGGCTTTACAAAGATGCGTACTTCACGTCCAGCAGAGATAGCATAGCTTTTATCAATACCAGGGAAGCTGTTTGCAACACCTTCGAGCTCCTCAAGTCGTTTTATATAGTTTTCTACCGTGTCACGTCGTGCTCCAGGACGTCCAGCTGAAATAGCATCGGCAACTTGTACGATATAGCTCTCAGGGTTTGTGTACGGATACTCTTCGTGATGCGCTTCCATTGCCTTGATGATTTCTGGGTCAACATCAAACTTAGCAAGAATACGACGTCCGATTTCTACATGCGTTCCTGTTACTTCATGGTCAACTGCCTTGCCAATGTCGTGCAAAAGAGCACCGGCGCGTGCAACGTGCACATTTGCACCCACTTCCTCTGCGATAATAGCAGCAATATGTGCCATTTCAGTTGAGTGAATCAGCACATTTTGTCCGTAACTTGTGCGGAAGTGTAATCGTCCTAATACAATAAGTAGTTTTGGATCAAGGTTATGCACACCTACTTCGTAGGCTGCCTCTTCACCACGTTTTTTGATGATGACGTTTATTTCTTCGCGCGCTTTTTCAACGGTGTCTTCGATTTTTGCAGGCTGAATACGCCCGTCTATCATAAGATTTTCAAGAGCAACTCGCGCAACTTGCCGACGGATTGGGTCGAATGATGAAATAGTGATAGCGCCAGGTGTGTCGTCAACAATAACGTCTACCCCAGTTGCCCGTTCAAATGCTCGAATGTTTCGACCTTCTTTACCAATTATTTTCCCCTTAATTTCTTCATTAGGGAGCATTACTGTTGTTGAGAGTACATCTGCTTGCAGGTTATTACCGACTCGATGAATGGCTGTTGTAATGATATCTTGCGCCTTTCGCTCGTATTTTTCTACACCTTCGCGTTCTAATTTTTGTAAACGCACGCTCAGATCTTCTTCATAACTAGACTCCACTTGCTTTAACAGTTCGTTCTTAGCTTCATCAGCAGAAAGTCCGGCAATTTGCTGTAGCGCTTCTTCTCGCTCAGAGAGCTTCTTTTCGGCTTCTTCACGTAACTCTTTTATACGTTCTGCCTTCGTTTTTATTTCTTCGTGATCTTCATCGATATCTTCTTGACGTTTATCGAGCAATTCCTCTCTGCGAACTAGACGGTCTTCAGTTTTTTTAAGATCACCCTCTTTTTCTTTTAATTCACTTGTACGTTCGGTGATGATTTTTTCGGACTTCTTTTCTGCGTCTTCTGTGATGCGCTTTGCATCCTCCTTAGCTTCAAGCATCATTTGCTTGATTTGCAGCTCCATTGAGCCACGTTTACCTAGAGATACTATCCAACGAAGAAAGTATCCAAAACCAGTTCCAAATGCCGCTGCGAGGAGCAACAGCATGAGTATTACTTTTAATGACATATATTTGTATGCCCACTTATCTTACTTGTATGCTTTTTTGTTGGAGTGCTTCGGTTCTTGTCGGTATAGATTACAGGAGTTTCACTTGCACAAAAGAGTCAAAACGCGTCAGAAAGCGGGGAAATTTACTGAAAATGATTAAATTACAACCAGTGCGTATGAGGATACCAGAAATTTGACAATACGCAAAAAGAAAAGCATATCTTAAACAAAAAACTGGCGCTCAAAGATCGCCGGTTTGTATTCCAGAAGAGTTTAGATGAAATAGATTCTCCCTTCGTGTGTATTTTTGGACCCGTCCGCATAACGAGTCTTGATGCACCACTCACCAATAGTGGTGTGAAAGTAAACAGACTCAATAAACTCGTCTGCACGTACAAACGGAATGTCGCTCTTGTCGAGCATGAGAAGGGTGAAGTCCGCTTCAGTGCTTTTGGTTATGCCAATGATTGTACGTTCGACGGGCTCAACATGAAAAGTATATATGCATACCCTGCTACTCATAAGTAACGAAGTTGCGTCAGTTATTTTTCATGCAGGCTGATGGACGCATCTAGTTTTTGTTCGCTATCTAGAGCTAGTTGTACCATCTTTAAATACTCCTTGAGTAGGGTGAACAAAGCTAGTGAGACAGTACCGCGAGCGCGGTTGTATTGTCAATGTTTTACGCGAGCACCTTGTCGATTATTCCGTACTTCTTTGCTTCATCTGCTGTCATAAAGAAGTCACGATCGACGTCTTTTTCAATTTGTGCGAGTTTTTGCCCGGTGTTCTTTGCAAGAATTTTGTTAAGGGACTCACGAAGGCGCAAGATATGGCGTGCACTTATTTCAATGTCGGTGGCCTGTCCTTGGGCTCCACCCATTGGTTGGTGAATCATTACTTCTGAGTTTGAAAGAGCAAATCGTTTACCATTTGTTCCGGCACTGAGTAATACTGACCCCATTGAAGCTGCCATACCTACGCAGATAGTCGAAACATCTGGCTTGATGTGCTTCATGGTGTCGAGAATAGCGAGGCCGGCACTTACGTGACCTCCGGGGGAGTTTATATACAGTGCAATGTCTGCTTTTGGGTCTTCAGATTGCAGAAAAAGAAGCTGTGCAATAATCACGTTAGCAACATGGTCGTCGATACCTCCGCCGAGAAAGATAATACGCTCTTTAAGTAGGCGAGAGTATATGTCGTATGCTCGTTCACCGTATTGACCTTTTTCAATAACCATCGGTACGAGTTGTGCGCTTGATGTGTGGGTTTCATTGTTCATATCCGCGAAATATACCATGAGTTTGCGGCAACTCAAACGGTAACAGTGCCTCACTGTCCGTACACCTTGTTTTCTGAACCTAAGAGCATCGTGGCATCATTACATTTTTCGCTACATACCCATCACAACTGAGGGCATCCGCTGCCCTCAGTTGTGATGGGTTGTACGAATAGTCTGGAATCACGTATACACATATAACGAATGCCTCAATTGATTGAGGCATTCGTTGATTGTATGGCTTATTTACTTACTCGAAAGGGATTCAAAGTGCTTAAATACCATTTCGTTGCGTTTTGTTGTCTCAGTATAGATTCTAATGTTTTGTTCGTCTGCTTGTGGGTAGGTTTGCTTTATGTGGTCGACTTCTCGTTGTACCTCTTCGGCATCAGGGGTAATGTTTTGTTCTTTCGAAATCGTATTTAGTATCAGCTGCAATTTCCCGCGCTTTTCTGCTTCAGGTTTCCAATCCTCATGCAGCTCTTCAATAGTTTTCCCTACGTTTTTCAAATAGTCTTCTAATTTAGTACCAGTTTGCGCGATCTCGGATTCCATTTGCATTTGAATGCGTTGTATTTCTTGGTCAACAAGAATCTTTGGCAACTCAATCTTTGAATCAGCAATGATTTTTTCTACCGTTTCAATTCGTTTCTTCTCGATTCCACGAAGTTTCTTTTCCTCGAGGATATTTTCTTTCACTTTTGCTTCAAAGTCGGCTACGGTCTTAAAGTCACCAAGTGTTTGTACAAATTCGTCGTTTAATTCAGGTAAATCTTCGTCTTTTATTTCTTCTGGAACTTTTGGTTGTTCAGTACCTGCACTCTTTTGTTTTTCGTACGCATCGACTTGTGCTCGTTGGCGACGGATGTGGTTAAGGGTCTCTGTCAGTTCTTTGTCAGTGACTTCAAATGCTTCTTTTTTACTAAATATACTTTTAGCTATTTTTGTATAATCAGCGAGATTAATTTCAGGCATAACGGCAGTGGTCGCGGTAAATTCAAGGGGGTTACCTACTGCTAGTTTTGTAATTTGAATTTGTGGAGAGCCAATAGCGTCGATTTTTTCTTCAACTACAATTTGAGGGTATACATCAGCAAGTGCCATGTTTGCGGCACGCTCCATAACTTTGCTGTCACCAATGTGTCCTATAAGCATATCTTCAGGTACATGTCCTTTACGAAAACCAGGAACCTCTACATTTGCCCCCAATTTTTTAAGTGCTTTCGTGCGATACTGTGTGATTACTTCAGCAGGTACGGTAGCTGATATTTCATATTCAGAGCCATCTAATTTTTTAGTTTTTACGTCTGTGTATTGTGTGTTTGTCATGGGCGTGAGTGTATCAGCTGTTATATGACAATGCAAAACCACCTAGTCGTAACTTCGAGAAATAAGGATTTCTATTGGTATAAAGTACACCTTGACGGTTTTGCACTACTTATATGCTCTGAATTTAGAGATTCAATTCGAGTGATTCAAGATCAGCTTCGAGTTGTGCTTCGAACGAAGCAGTATCGAATGTACCCAAATCACTTTCTATTTGGTTTGGCTCATCGTTTGGAGTCGCTATACCCTCAGCAGGGTTCTCTTCAACAGTTGTATCTTCGTTGGGCACAGCATCTACACTTGAAAGAGAGTCCCAGTAATACAAACCACCAAATACAAGGAGGATAACGATTATGACGATTCCCACAAGAGGACCTGTGCCACCTGATTTATCAGATGTTTCTGCAACTGGTACATCTGTGTGTACTGGTTGTTCGATCGAGTTGCGTGTTGGGGGAGTGTTATTGTGTTGTTCTTCCATACGTTATTTTCTTTTAAAGAGAGTGATTATTCAGTTTCCTCTGAACCATCAGTTGAGTTAGTAATGTCTTGTATTGCTCGCGTTGCGTCTTTAAGTGCACTGTGCGCTTCTTTTACCAATTCTGCTGCACTACGCACTGCTTTTTTTATTGAATCGAGATATTCTCGCGGAGCGTCTGACTCAAGAGCGTCTGTAAATATATTTCGTGCGTTGGCCACTGCACTTGCTGCTTCACTAATTGCTCGTTCTGCTTCTACAGCTGCAGTCGTCGCAGTCGTCGTATCAACTCCGTCTGCATCTAATTGTGCAAGTGTGTTATGTATACGGTCGAGAATCCTTGTAAAACTATCGAGCGCTCCACCAAGGCGACCCAGGATACCTTCTAATTGGCCTTTGATTCGGTTTCCGGCCTCACTCTTTATTTCGGCTCTTAATTCGCCACGTTGTTCGCGAATTTCTTCACGGAGATTTGCCGCACGTTCACGGAATCCATCTCTTTTTTTCAATGCCTGTTCTCGCATTATGTCTCGTTTTGCCCGAGCTGCTTCCAGTATTACTTGTCGTTCCTCTGGTGTATCAGCTGCATCGAGTGCGTCTTTTACTTCATTTTTACGCATCTCCAATTCTTCTTTTGCCTGATCTCGCATGTCTTTACCTTCAGTAGTAAGCTCGTTACGCGTTTCAATAACACGATTTTGAAATGCATCTCTCTTTTCTTTAATTGTATTCCGCACATCTTCGTTCTCTTTCTTTACGTTTTCTCTTGTTGCGCGAAATTCTTTTCGTACGTCTTGTTCCACTTTTTGTAGCGATCTAAAGGGAACTGGTTGTCCGTCAGGACCAAGGGGTTTTTCTGATCGCGGTGCTTGAAAAGCCTCTTGTGCCGAAGTCACTTGCACTCCGACCATAAATGTTAGTGCAACAATTATTGCAAGCGTAATAGCAACCGATAATGAGTGAGTATTTGTCATAAGATTTGTATATTACTAATTTGTAACGTGCAGAAATATGCGACGGATGCCGCTTTTCTTACTCTATATGGTAACACCCCCTGCTCGCGTAGCGAGCAGGGGGTGTTAATTGAGCCTCAGTATAGTATATTACTTCTCAAATTTCTCTTTGTAGATATTAATTCCCTCAGTAATTGCGTGTTTTGCAGCTTCTGCACCTTCAATACCGTTAACTTCTACCTCTTTATTCTGGAGTTTCTTGTATGTTCCAAAGAAGTGCTCAATTTCCTTCAGGGTATGAGGGTTAATATCAGACTTGTCTTGCACGGAATCCCATCGAGGGTCTTCTGTTGGTACTGCAATAACTTTGTCATCATTGTCGCCACCATCAATCATCTTTAGGAGTGCCACTGGGCGTACTCGAGCGAGTATTCCTGGGTATAGTGGGTGTGTTGTAAGAACAATAACGTCAAGTGCATCGTCATCATGCCAATATGTTTGCGGTACGAATCCGTAATCAAATGGGTAGTCTTGTGCAGTGTGCATGACTCGATCGAGCGCAATCATACCTGTTTTCTTGTCGATTTCATACTTGTTTTTTGAGCCGCGGTTAATCTCGATAATGACGTTTGCTTCATCAGGCGTGTTTTCACCTGCGGTTACATCGTGCCAAAGGTTCATAGTAGTAGTTTAGTTAGTTTTGTTAAAGATATTTACTAGCATAACGCACTTATTCTTTTTCTGCCCCTTCTGACTGCTTTGCATGCGCAGACATGGCAGGTAGGTCTTCAGTGTCAGTATCTGTTTCTTTCTTTTCTTCTTGTTCCGTAACTATCTCTTCCTTATGATCTTCAGTTTCTTCCACTGCTTCTTTTGTTTCGGTTGGTGCTGGTATCTCAACTTCTCCCTCGCCGTCAGTTTCAGCAAGTGCTTCTCCGTGGGCTGATTTAATATCAATACCCCAACCGGTGAGCTTTGCAGCGAGACGTACATTTTGACCTCCGCGCCCAATAGCGAGTGATTGTTGGTCTTCAGTCACTTCAACGGCTGCTCGTTTTTCATCTTCTGAAATTTCTACCGAAAGAGTTTCTGCTGGCGAGAGTGCACGTTCAATAAATTCACGAGTGTCTTCCGACCATTCGATAATATCTATTTTTTCTCCCCCCAACTCACTGGTTACAGTAGAAACACGTACTCCACGTTGTCCGACGAGCGAACCAACTGGATCAATGTGATCATCGTGTGTTACTACAGCAAGCTTTGAACGAGAGCCAGCCTCACGTGCAACTTCTTTTATTTCTATTGTTCCATTTGCAAGTTCTGGAGACTCAAGTTCGAATAAACGTAACAGGAACTGTGGGTGTGAACGAGATAATTTAAGGAATGTTCCGCGCGGGCTTTCATCTACTTTATATAAAAGAGCTCGAATGCGCTCACCTTGACGATACCGCTCTCCTGGGATTTGTTCTTCGTACGGCAAAATACCAGTTGCACGTCCGAGATCTACATAGAGGTTTCCACGTTCGAATCGTTGTACGTGCCCTGAAACGACCTGACCTTCGTGTTCACCAAATTCTTCTATAATAGATACTTTTTCTGCTTCACGAATCTTTTGCATGATTACTTGCTTGGCGGTTTGTGCTGCAATGCGACCAAAGTCTTCTTGTGCTTCAAGAGGGAAATCTACTTCGTCATCAAGTTCAACTCCTTTCTTAATGAGACGAGCATCTTCTATCATGATGTGGTGTTCGGGATTAAAGCGTGTTCGTTCATCATCGGTTGCTATTTCAGCCGGTTCCTCTCCGCCAGCTGCCGGATTCTCTTCCTCTGGACGGACAAGTGTTTCATCTACGACAATCTTTATCTGCTTAAATTCTACGTCTCCCATTTCGGTATTAAATGCAGCACGAATGATTTGACCACGTTTTCCGTACTCTTTTTTATACGCCGCGGCGAGTGCCATCTCGATAGCGCTGATGACCTTCTCACGGGGGATTCCCCGGTCTTCTTCTAACTCACCAAGGACTGAATTAATTACTTTCAAATCAAATAAACTCATAATTTTTTAGGTTACCACACTGATTTTTGTAAAAAGAAAGACCGACACAAGGTCGGACTATTCATAAACAGTATGTACTACGCAGTATACCGACTACCCGAAACCAAGTCAATACTGTTCGATACTGGACCAAGAGTGTTTTTGCACAGTGAAAAGAGGGCTTTGAATGTATGATTTGATATACTTACGTACAAGAGGGTGCAATAAGCACCTGTGTTATCACATGTACATTAATGACGAACAACTTCGCGAATTTTTAAGCGACTCAGGACTTGTTTCGCAGAAAAAGTTTGATAACGCTGTTAAAACAGCTACTGAAAAAGGTATTACGGTGAGCGAAGTGTTGGTATCAGAAGGAGAAATTTCTGAAGATGATTTGCGACGCTCACATGCCTACGTACTAGGTATTCCTTTTGTTAATTTATCTGATTCAAAACCAGACCTCAATACACTCGCTCTTATTCCAGAACCTATTGCACGACGCAATAATATTGTAGCGTTTAGACAAGAGGAAAATAAGTTGGAAGTTGCCATGCTCGACACCGACGACTTAGCAGCAATCGATTTCGTAAAAAAGAAGACACAACTTACGATTTTGCCACGGCTTACTGATGCCACATCAATTAAACAGATGCTCCGTTTATATCAAAAGACGCTCCGTGACGAACTAGGAGATGTTATTACCCGTGAATCACAAACACTTGAAAAATTTGGGAAATTACAACCAGAGAATGAAAATGATTTACGAAAACTTGCGGAAGGAGTGCCAGCTGTGCGAGTGCTCGATTCATTGCTGCGTCATGCAATTGTACAAAACGCTTCTGATATTCATATTGAACCGCAAGAAGAGGCTCTTTTGGTACGGTATCGTATTGATGGAATTTTGCATGATGCCATGTCGCTTCCAAGCAGTGCGACTGCTTCAATTACTGCCCGAGTAAAAATCTTAGCGAACTTACGGCTTGATGAAAAACGACTTCCACAAGATGGGCGATTTCGAATGGAGACAGACGGCGATAGGGTGTCGTTCCGTGTTTCAGTACTGCCAACGTATCATGGAGAAAAAACAGTCATGCGATTGTTGCGTGAAGATGTATCTGGTTTTACATTAGAATCTCTTGGTTTTCATGGTGAAGGGCTTGAACGATCACACGATGCGACTCGAAAGAAAACAGGACTTATTCTGGTGACTGGCCCAACAGGTTCTGGTAAATCAACAACGCTCTACACCATGTTGGATATTTTAAATACACCAGACGTGAATATCTCAACTGTGGAGGATCCAATTGAGTATCAGATGAAACGCATAAACCAAACACAAGTACGACCAGACATTGGGTTCACCTTTTCCACAGGACTTCGCTCACTCGTGCGTCAAGACCCAGATATTATTATGGTTGGTGAAATTCGAGATCGCGAGACCGCAGCGCTCGCTATAAACGCGGCTCTCACGGGGCACTTAGTGCTTTCAACACTGCACACCAACTCGGCTGCTGGAGCAGTGCCTCGCCTTATTGATATGGGAGTAGAACCGTTTTTGCTCGCCTCAACCCTACAGGTGGTTATTGGTCAAAGACTTGTGCGTACACTATGTAACGATAGAGAAGAATATAAATTATCCGCCGCAGAAATGAGAGGTCTAGAAGAGATGGCCGACCTAGGAGCAGTTTTGAAAGCGTTAAAAGAGGAAGACATTGTTTCTCAAAAAAGTACGTTTAAAAGCGTCTCTCTTTCAAAAGAAAAACCAACAAAAGAATGTGAAACTGGCTATAGTGGACGAAAAGGTATTCAAGAAGTGCTGCCGGTGACAGAGGGAATTAAGAAAATGATTCTCTCTGGATCTTCTGCTGATGCAATTGAAGATCAAGCACGAAAAGAAGGAATGCTTACTATGCTCGAGGATGGTATCTACAAAAGCGCTTCAGGAACAACAAGTCTTGCAGAAGTGTTACGTGTTGTAAGTGAATAATATATGAAATTTACCTACAAAGCAGAACGAGATGGTGAGACGTACACCGATACCATTGAAGCAACTGATAGGTTTGAAGTATATAGACACGTGCGCGCCGAAGGAGGCGCGGTAATTTCAGTGATTTCAGAAAAGCAAAATAACTGGAGTGTTACCTATTGGAATTCAAAATTCTCAACAGTAAAGGAACACGACAAAATTGTGTTCGCATCAAACCTTGCAGCTATGATTTCAGCCGGGCTTCCTATATCGCGCGCGCTTTCAGTGGCAGAGAGACAGGCAAAAAACCCTAAACTAAAGAGCGTTATATTGCATGTGCGAGGGGATATTCAAAAAGGAGGCACGTTTCATGAGGCGCTTGGTAGATTTCCAGATGTCTTTTCGAAATTATTTGTCGCAATGGTTCGCGCTGGTGAAGAGTCGGGGACACTCGATGAAGCGCTTACAACAGTTGGCAATCAACTTCAGCGTTCGTATGAACTAAAAAAGAAAATCAAAGGAGCACTTATTTATCCAAGCATTATTGTAGTGGCCATAGTCGGTATTGGATTTCTCATGATGACTGAAGTTGTGCCAACGTTGTCAAAGACATTCACAGAATTGGGGGCCGATTTACCAAAGGCAACGCAAGCAATTATTAATGTGAGTGATTTCTTAGTTAATTACACACTGCTTGTTTTACTTGGAGTCTTAGGTGCAGTGGCGGGAGTATATGGAATTTTACGAACAGCTGGTGGTCAGCGTGGCAGAGATAAGATTCTTCTTTCGACCCCGCTAATTGGTGAGCTTGTGAAAGAAATTAATGCAGCACGAACTGCTCGAACATTTGCATCACTTCTGGCTGCAGGTGTGGACATTTTGACCGCACTTCAAATTACCGGCGAAGTTGTACAAAATCATTATCACAAGGACGTGCTTAAAGCAGCAGCAGAAAAGGTGCAAAAAGGAGGCCAACTGTCAGATACATTTATGAAACGAGAAGACCTCTACCCGCCGCTTATGGGGGAGATGATAGCAGTGGGAGAAGAAACAGGTGCACTTGCCGATATGCTTTTGCGTGTCGCTACTTTTTATGAAAGTGAAGTTGAGCAAAAGACAAAAAATATGTCGACCATTATTGAGCCGTTTCTCATGTTGCTTATCGGTGTAACGGTTGGGTTCTTTGCTGTTGCGATGATTGGTCCTATCTACTCTCTTTCCGAAGCGTTTTAACGTAATGGTAACAATACAAAGCACACCTACTGATGCATCAGTAGGTGTGCTTTGTATTGCTGTGGGGTACAGCTGTGGTCAACAGTGCGTTACAATACTAAGTAATGAAGTTTCAGGTTCTTTATACGCGAGGAGTAGGATTGCTTGAGATTGTGGTGGGGGTGTCACTCCTGACAACCGTGTTTGTCGGCATGTTTGGGATTCTACAACTTGGAACTCGGCTGGCGACAGATAACAAATCTCGTACTGGTGCACTTGCACTGGCGACTGAGCGAATGGAGTACATACGAAGTCTTGACTATGATGATATAGGAGTAGTGGGTGGTGACCCGTCTGGTGCACTTGTTGCAAGTGTACCTATCAACCTCAATAACATCGCATACACGCAACGTACTTATATTGTATATGTTGATGACCCAAAAGACGGTATTGGGGGATCTGATTCAAACGGAATTACTGATGACTATAAACGGGTGAAAGTAGAAGTTTCGTGGATTGGGCCGAAAAACAACGTACGAGAGACCACGTTAGTAAGTGATATTGCATCGTTACTAATAGAATCATAGTATGAAGTATTACGCATCACAGCGCGGATTTACCTTATTGGAAGCAGTTGTATTACTCGGCATATTTGTTTTGATTGTTGGGGCGATTGTTTCTTCACTGCGGTATGTGTATCGAGGGCAGCGGTTTGCTTTCGAACAGGCGGATGCTACTCGTTCAGCACGTACTGGTATTGAGCGAGCAGTGCAAGATTTGCGCGAAGCCTCAGATGCAGACAATGGTGCGTATCCGATTATTGCGATGGCAACAAGTAGTGTTTCTTTCTATAGTGATTACGATAATGATAATAAGATTGAGCAGATTCGATATTTTATAGATGGATCTGATTTTAAAAAAGGAATTATAGAATCAGCAGGAAACCCACCAACATATAATGCTGGAAGTGAGGTGGTTACTACTATCGCAACTGATGTTCGCAATAATGCAATTGGTACACCCATGTTTACTTACTATGATAAGAGCGGGGTGCTTATGAGCGATTATACTGATATAGCTCAATTAGCGTTCGTGACATTGCGACTTGTTGTTAATTTACATCCAGAACGAGCTCCTGATGATTTCGAGCTCAGAAGTAGCGCTGCACTTCGTAACATTAGATAATATGAATCATTCTTCACAACAAGGAATCGTCATCATTTTAGTTTTGGTGTTTGCTGCAGTATTTGGTTTGTCAGTCTCAGCACTTACGAGTTTCATATTTAGCCAAGCGAAACTTGGAGCGGGAAAAGAAGTGCGTGAACAGGCACTGAATATCGCCGAAGCAGGGCTTGAATACTATCAGTGGTTCCTTACACATAATCCTGGCGATACTCAAGACGGGACTGGGGGTGTTGGGCCCTACGTGCGTACTTATTCTGATCCAGAAACAGGTGAAATAGGCTCGTTTAGTTTGGATGTCGTTGGTAATGAATCGTGTGGGATATTACAATCAATTGACGTTACGTCAACTGGTACTGTGAACTCTGATCCCAAGTTTACTCGCACTGTTTTTGGAAGGCATGCTACCCCTTCCGTTGCAGAGTACTCATACATTATAGGCGATGATGTATGGGCTGGTGCTAATCGTGAAATTACCGGGCCGTATCATTCAAATGGAGGCATACGCATGGATGGGACTAATAATTCAGTGGTTACCAGTGCTGTCTCAAGTTGGTCAGAGAGCTTTAACTGCAACGGTGGGAGTGCGTCTCCTGGGGTGTGTGGCGATGGGCCAAATTCTACTTTGTGGCAATATCCAGGGTCGCCTATAAGTTTTGACGACATGGAGACATCTTTCCCGACAATAAAAACCGCAGCAACTACAGATGGTATTTATCTTGCTCCCTATGGCTCGACAGAGATAAATTGGTACGGATATATTTCTGCAGTTGACGGGTACCACCTCATCTTTAATGCAGACGGTACTGTTGATATATATCAAGTCACAGGTACGAATTGGACGTTTGGGTACCGCACTGGTATTGGGTATACACTCGATTACAATACTATAACCGCGGAGTCATTTATAGAACGAAGAACCATTCCCACTGACTGCCCAGTTATTTTTGTCGAAGATAAGGTATGGATTGAAGGAACCGTAAAAGGCAAGGTGACTGTTATCGCGGCTGACTTAGTAAACGCAGGGTATGATCCCGATGTCATTATTAATGACGATATTAATTACTCGGTACAAGATGGCTCCGACGGATTGACGGTCATCAGTGAGTTCGGCATTTATATACCACCGAACTCTCCAGACAATCTTTCAATTAATGGTATTTTTGTTGCACAAGGTGATCGGTTTGGCAGACCATACTATGAAGGTGACGTGAAAACACAACTCACCATAAAAGGATCTATTATTTCAAGTGGGCGAGTGGGGACTGCATGGTTATCTGGTTCCACAACTGTTTCTGGGTATCAAAATCGAGACAATATATATGATCGACTACAAACAACAAATCCGCCCCCATTCACGCCATCGAGCACTCTTATTCCAGAATATATTCTTTGGCAGGAATTATAGTTGACGTGTGCTACAAAAAGAAAGACTCTTGCAAAACGGTCTTTCTTTTTGGGACCAACAATATATTACTGCATGGTTGGGGTGCCAGACGGTAAAGACATAAGATTGACGTGCAGATGTCTTGCGAAACGATTCGCTGCTGCTTCACACAGGAATCTCTCTAAATCGTTTTCCAAATGGTTTATCCGACATAGTGAAAACTCCTTTTGCTGCACGTCTATCGGTATTAGATAGAAAGACTTTCGATACTATAAGCGTTAACAGACCTACTGATGCATCAGTAGGTCTGTTAACGAGTGGAGTGATGGTATACTTTCAAAATGAAATCAGTCATTTGTAATTGGAAAATGAATCCTGCTTCATTTGTTGAAGCAAAGCGACTCTTTGATGTAACGAAAACGCTTGCAGCATCTGTGAAGAAGGTAGATATCGTTGTTGTTCCTCCTGTTGTTTTCTTGCGCGAGCTTGCCAAAGGGTACCGAGGTACTCGTGTAGAATTTGGTGCACAGAATATTTCAACTGAAGGTAGCGGGTCGCATACTGGAGAAACTGCTGCAGCACACGTTCGTGATGCAGGCGCAACACATACTATTATTGGGCACGCTGAACGCCGTGCTCTTGGTGAGACAGATGAGCGTGTAAGTAAAAAAGTGGTACGTGCGCTTGAAAATAAAATCGATTGTATCGTTGCAGTTGGAGAAAGCGAGCGTGATGAACATGGGGAATATGTACAGATGGTACGTAATCAAATTGTTATCGCACTACGAGAAGTTCCTGCAGCGAGATTTAAAAATATAACTATTGCCTACGAACCGATATGGGCAATTGGGGCGCCAACTGCACCTGATGCAAACGAAGTGCATCAAATGATGTTATTGGTTCGAAAAACGGTACGCGATGCGTTTGGCGACAAAGCACTTAAAGCGATACGCGTTGTTTACGGAGGAGCAGTAAATGAAGAGAATGCGCATGATATATTGAGTGTTCCAGATCTGGATGGTGTATTGGTAGGGAGAGCGAGCTTAGAACCAACTCAACTGAAGGCAATAATACAGGCTGCACAAAGCGCATGAATATAGAATGGATAGATGAACAGAATGATTTAGCTGGCAAAGTGGTGCTAGTCCGTGCTGGGCTGAATACTCCTATAGAGAATGGAATGGTGCGTAATGATTTTAGAATACAGAGAGCTTTACCGACGTTACGTTTTCTTAGAGATCAAGGTGCCCGGATAATTATTATTTCGCATATTGGACGTGATGGAACTGAAACACTGCAGCCTGTTGCAGATGCATTGCATGAACATCTTCCTGTCGCATTCCAAACAAGGGAGGAGTTAGTTGTTTCTACACTACAAAACGGCGATATCGTACTGCTTGAAAATCTACGACAGGACAATCGTGAAATAGAAAATGACGAAACATTTGCGCAAGAGCTGGCAGCACTCGCAGATATTTTTGTACAAGATGCGTTCTCAGTATGTCATCGAAAACATGCGAGTATTGTGGGAATACCACAATATATCAAAAGTTATGGCGGTCTCTTATTGAGAGAGGAAATTGAAAAATTGGCGCAAGTTCTTGATCCAGAACACCCTGCCCTGTTTATTTTAGGAGGTGCAAAGTTTGAAACCAAAGAGCCACTCATCAGGAAATTTATTGAGGTCTACGATACTCTCTTTATCGGTGGTGCATTACAGAATGAGCTACTCGCTGCCCGCGGGATAGAGGTGGGAGCGTCAGTTATCGGTGATGGTGAAATTGCCAAAGATATTTTGGAAAATGAAAAAATAGCTAGCGTGCACGATGTTGTTGTTGCGCATGTAGATGGAAGTTCTGAAACGCTTGCTATAAATGAAATAGGGAGCGAAGACACAATTGTTGATATAGGTGATGGCACAATGCAGGATCTTGTCGCAACATTTAATAGATATAAAACCATTATTTGGAATGGACCGTTGGGCTGGTATGAAAAAGGGTATACTAGTGCAACAAAAACATGTGCACACGCACTTGCATTAAGTAGCGCAACGACCGTTGTCGGAGGTGGAGACACCATCGCACTTATTCAAAAAGAAAAGTTAGAAAATGAGTTTGACTTTGTTTCAACAGGAGGTGGGGCAATGTTGGAGTTTTTGCTCAAAGGAACACTTCCCGGGCTTGAAGTACTGAAATAAGAAACACTCTTTACAGAGAGTCTTTTATTTTTGCTGCGATTTTCTCGGCAATAGTGGTCAATGTTTCGCTACTTGGATTCCCCTCTTTTCCTTCGAGTAATATTTTTGAAGTGATATCTTCGTGATCTTCTGTTGGTATAAGATGTACGTGTGTATGTGGTACGTCCCATCCTGCGATGACCAGACCCATCTTTTTTGGTTTCAGCGCATTTTTGATTGCTCCAGCAAGAATGTGTGTAGCTTGCATGACATGCATATATACTTCGATCGGGAGTTTTTCAAAATTTGGCTCGTGTACTTTTGGTACAACAAGTAAGTGACCTGGGCGGATTGGATGGATATCCATAAATGCCAATACGGTTTCATTTTCGTACACTTTATACGAGGGCAGTTCATCTCTAACTATTTTACAAAAAATACATTCTTCCATTAGTGCAGTATAATCCAAACACATGACTAAATCCAAAGCATACACAGTACGAAAAAAACCGAGCGAAACAGTACGGAAAGCACTCAAAGAATTTCCAGATTTTGTACAGGAAATTTTGGCAGCACGAAACATAAAAACACATAAAGCTGCACAAGATTTTTTTAATCAAAACTACGATGAACACGTACATGACCCATTCCTTCTACGCGACATGGATGTTGCTGTTACACGAATCATAAAAGCAATCGACAATAACGAACACATTGCTATCTATAGCGATTTTGACGCAGATGGTATTCCCGGTGGTGCGCTGTTACACGACGTATTCAAAAAGATTGGCTACGAGCGTTTCACAAACTATATTCCACATAGAGATACAGAAGGATATGGTTTTCATAAGGAGGCAGTTGATACGCTCTTGAAGAAAGAAGTGTCGCTTATTCTAACGGTAGATGTTGGTATTACGAATGGTGAAACGGTTGCACATGCCAATACATTAGGCGTAGATGTAATTATTACCGATCATCATATACCTAGCGAAACAGTACCTGAGGCGGTTGCTGTCGTGAACCCACAGCGCGAAGATGAAACATACCCATTTCGTTTTTTTTGTGGAACGGGGGTGGCGTTCAAATTGGCTCAGGCACTTTTTATTCGGGCGCGAGAGCTAGATAAAGAGTGGGTTAAAGATGTTCCGGAAGGTTGGGAAAAATGGCTCCTTGATTTAGTTGCTATCGCAACTGTGGGAGACATGGTTCCGTTGGTTGGTGAAAACAGAACACTGGTGCATTATGGGCTGACTGTGTTACACAAATCACGCCGACCGGGAATTGCTGCACTGTGTCGCAAGTTAGGTATCGGGCAGGCGTACATAACGGAAGATGACATTGGATTTTCTATTGCGCCACGAATTAATGCAGCCTCGAGAATGGGAACTCCAGAATTAGGATTTCGATTACTTACGACTGTTGATGGTGCCGAGGCTACTGGCGTCGCGCGCGAGTTAGAATCTCTTAATAATAAACGTAAAGGAAGTGTTGCGAGTATTACGAAAGAGTTAAAGAAACGTTTTGAAGGAAATTCCGATGGAGCAGTTCTTGTTGCAGGAAATCCAAATTGGAATCCAGCATTACTTGGACTTGCAGCGAACTCTCTTGTGGATACGTATGGCAAAACTGCATGTTTATGGGGAAGGGAAGGTACTGGAAGTATTAAAGGGTCATGTCGGGGGGATGGAAATGTAAATGTCGTAGATATGTTTAATCATGCAAGTCATACTCTTGTACAATTTGGCGGACACGAACATGCGGGAGGTTTTTCTGTCGATGCAGACAAAGTGCACATTATGGAAGATGCTTTTAACAGTGCGTACAAGGAACTTACAAAAGGAGTCAAATTGTTAGTGCCAGAAGTCGATGCCGTTCTGCCGCATGCGTCATTACGTGAAACATATAAAATACTTTCACAATTCGCTCCGTTTGGTATGGGGAATTCCAAACCAGTATTTGTATATAAAAGTGCTCTTGTGCGTTCGCTGAAACAATTTGGAAAAGAAAAGGCACATATAGAATTGCATCTGGCAGCTGATGAATTTGAGAATACTGTTCGCGCGATTGCGTTCTTTAAAAACCCACAATCATTTTCACGAATCCCAGAACAAGATTGTGTCGTTGACGTTCTGTGCACTATAGAGCTCTCGCGTTTTGCTGGTCGCATAAATCTTGAGTTACGCATTGTGGATATTGTGTAAGTACTATCAGTATTAAGTAAGGTACTATAATTCGTATATGAAAAGTTTTTCTAAAAAAGAAGCGTTTGTAGCTGGATGGGAAAGTTTTAAGGAGCGTCCATTTTTTATCATTGGATTGTTTCTCATTACTACTATTATTTCAATCATTACTGGTTTGATTGCTGACGAAGTTTCAGGTGTTTTAGTTGGTGCAGTGATAAACATAGCTGATTTTGCAATACAGACTGTCATTGGTATGGGCATGACACTGATTCTTTTGCGTTTATACGACAGAGTCGAAACAGACTACACTGACTTACTCGAACCACTTCACTTATTCTGGAAGTATCTCGTTGCATCGATACTCGTAATGATAGTGATCCTGTTTGGTTTGATTTTGTTTATTGTCCCAGGAATTGTTGCAGGTGTGGCCCTACTTTTTACCTCGTACCTTATTATTGATAGGGATCTTGGCCCTGTTGATGCCATGAAAGAAAGTCTCCGCATCACTAATGGTCATCGTTGGAATATAGTCCTTTTCTTGCTGCTCGCTACTGGGCTCAATATCTTAGGAGCATTATTCTTTGGTATCGGATTATTGGTAACTATCCCGGTATCAGCACTTGCATTAGTGCACATATATCGATGGTTGCTGGATCCACCAACAGAGACAGGAATTGAAGTATCGCTTCCAGTAAAGATTATTACCGTCTTCGCTATTGCTGTTATCTTCATCGGTACAGCGCTTCTTATTTTTGGAATTATACGTGGGTTCTTAAATGACTCAGAGTTACGAGATGCACAACGTCGTACAGATGTTTCGTACATTAAAGAAAGTGCAGATAGCTACTTTGATAGTTACGGGACGTACCCAGAATCAGTTGCACTTCTTGTTCCAGACTTTATCTCGTATGTTCCTACTGACCCAATAACCCAAGTGCCATACGAATATCTTCTTCGTGAAGCGGGCAACGATTTTGAAGTGTGTACTATTCTAGAAAACGATGAGTTCGGGGGTATTTATTGTGAGTTTGGTGTGGAGCTTGGCGCCAACGCAGTAGATCAATAGCTCTTATTTAAAACGTACTGATTCGACACTGTAGAGAGCGGTCGGTATACTAGCTGCATGAATAAAATTATTTGCTATACGGATGGTGCGTCGCGTGGGAATCCTGGATTGGCATCAGCAGGGGCGGTTATTTTTCAAGGCGAAAGTGTACTCGCTGAGATTCGTTCACCACTGGGTGTTCAAACCAATAACTGGGCTGAATATGAGGCAGTGGTACAAGTGTTGCAAAAAATTAGAGAGTTAGACGTGTCGGACAGACGCATTGAAATACGTATGGATAGTAAACTGGTTGCTGAGCAACTTTCAGGAAATTGGAAGATAAAAAAAGATACACTGCGCGAGCAATACAATAAGATCCAAGACATTCTTCAAGATGGTTTTGGAGACGTTGCATACGTCCATGTTCGACGAGAAAAAAATACCTATGCAGACAGGTTGGCAAACGAAGCGCTAGACGCTCAGTGAGTATGTACCGATTTCTCCCCGTATTATTCGGGGCGTTTGCCTTGGGGGTTGCAGCACGATCATTTTATGAAGTTGGTTTGGCTTTTGTAGGCCTTTTTGTTTTGAGTGCCCTGTGTATACTCCTGATATCACTGCGCCAACTGTTCGCGGCATGTGCGATAGTTCTTTTATTCTTTGCCTTGGGAGTTGGGCGTATGCATATCGCGATACCTACTGTGAATACAGACATGCACACAGAAGGCACTATTGTATTCGAAGGCGTGGTTGTAAGAGAACCAGATATTCGCGAAACATACACAAATATAGTTGTTGCACGAAATGATACAGCACAAAAAGTATTGGTAAGGACAACTTCTTTTGAGAATATTTTTTATAAAGATAGCGTGCGAATACGTGGAACTCTTGAAGTTCCTGAAAATTTTGAAGGTGACGGAGGAAGGATTTTTAATTACAGAGCATATCTAGCAAAGGACGCTATTTACAGCATAATGGCGTTTCCTGAACTTGAAGTAATTACCAGTCGCTCAACCCCAACAGGATTTCTCTTGGCACTAAAAGGTAGGTACTTGGAATCATTAAAAGCTATTTTGCCTGAACCTTCAGCGGCACTTGCGGGAGGCATTACTGTCGGTGAGAGGCGTTCATTAGGCGATGAACTCACGCAAGATTTCCGTGACACAGGGCTCATACATATTGTAGTGCTCTCTGGTTACAATATTGCGATTGTCGTGTTGTTTATTGTTGCACTACTTTCATTTTTGCCGACTAAACCGAGGCACCTGGTTGCTATTGGAGGCATCATTTTATTTACTATTTTAGTTGGTGCTTCAGCAACAGTGGTACGCGCCGCAATAATGGGGAGTATTGCCTCGTTGGGAGTTGTGGCGGGGCGCACCTCTACTGCACTCCATACGCTCATGCTTGCTGGATTTGCTATGTTGCTATGGAATCCGTATCTATTGATATATGATCCATCGTTCCAGCTTAGTTTCGTAGCAACTGCCGGATTGTTACTTGGAGTTCCACTACTTTTACCTCATCTTTCTTTTATTCCTGAAAAATACGCACTTCGAGACATTTTCGCAGCTACTATTGCAACACAAATCGCTGTACTTCCGTTATTGGTGTATATGATAGGTGATATTTCATTAGTGGCAGTACTCGTTAATCTCCTCGTACTTCCGACAATACCCTTAGCTATGCTGTTTGTATTTTTGACTGGTGTAGTAGGAATGGTATTTCAACCACTCGCACTCTTGTTTGGAGTCATCGCGTACGCTTTCTTGTCGTATGTGATTTTACTCGTAGAGTTTTTTGCTGATGTCCCATTTGCGGTTATGAGCCTGCCAACATTTTCTTTTGCGTTTGTGGTTCTTGCATACGGGTTACTGAGTGCACTCGTATGGTATATACAAAGAAAAAACGGCTCAGTACAGAATTAACTGTACTGAGCCGCCTTATGTTTTTCTACAGAGGGCTAGTCTGCCGCCACGCTCACGTCGGACGATCCTTGGTTGTCATCTTGAATCGTCGAAGATTCGATTTTTTGACCAACCGCATGTGCGTCGATACGATGCTGCAAGCCAGTCATGGTGCCACGGAACCATTTCTTGTTCGTGAAACCAAGAAGTTTGGCCGTAGTTTGACACGTATCAGAGACAATCTCGAGATCACTCGTTGGGATAGCGAATTCGTCGAGCACCATCAAAGCAGCGCGGAAGTGGATTCCTGACAACATTGAATTTTCGTTGATTGCTTCCATAAAGTTCATTACCGACTCATGCAGCAACATCAGATCTTCATGGTGTCCGATAGACATAGCCACGAGTTGTCCGTGTACGTCCGCAATGCGGGATATGAACAGCACACCGATGTGCTCAGCAGTCGTTTCGAACATTTTGAGCAGATGTCCAACTTCGCCATCGTCGACGGGAGATGTTGCATCCTTAGCAAAACGTGTCGTCGCAGCGATTGAGGCAATAGCAAACAATGTCTCACCAGGTGCTTCCCAGTCTGGCTGAGTCGCGATCGTTTCGAACAAGGTAGCAATTGCGGTGCTTGCAACGAGCTGACGTTCGTGATTTCTTGATTTCATAACTGAAACCCTTCTTTTGAAAGAACAAACCACTCTCTTAGGGTGGTGTCCTGCAGGGTGCAGAACCGAGAAAAGGTATCATTCACCAATTATGTGTCAAGTTTTGTATGGATAAGTATTACTGAGCAGAATCAAAACGTTCTGTAGCAACATCCCAATTGAGGTTTTTGAGGAACGCGTCAACGTGTTGCGCCTTTTCTGCGGGTAAGTAATCTACCATGTATGCATGTTCCCACATGTCTACGGTAAGGAGTATATCTATATCAGCAAGCATACCGAGTTCGTGATCTGTCGTCCACCAGACGTGTGGTTGCTTTGCTTTTTTATCCCAACCGAGTGTTGTCCACCCAGATCCTCGGCTCATGGCAACTTGTTTAAAGTGCGTGACGAACTCTTCCCAGCTTCCATATTTTGTGGCAATCGCTGTGTCAAGTGCGGTTCCACGAGGTTCATCTGTTTTTCCACCTACCCACTGCGAAAAATAGAATTCATGCATGCGCATTCCGTTAAATTCAAACCCTAAACGACGACGTGCTGATTCAATAGCAAACGCGTATTTCTCAGCATTTTCCTTCGTTAGATCGGCTACTTGCTCACGCAATATATTGATTTGTTTCACATACCCATTGTATAAACCAATGTGTACATCAAGTTGTTTTTCTGAAATACCGTCTAGTTCTGGGAAATTAAATATTTGAGCTTCGTATGTATGCATATAAATATAACTATGTGCTAATTACACGCATCATACCACGCACTTTTTGATATACCATCATAGAACACATAAGAGTAGCGACTTCATTCCCGTCTTTTGCTAAGTTTTTTGTGCACACGTATATATTGTAAATATACTGATGCATCATTATATTGACACTATGGCTTTCGTGTCCAAAAAGGTTTTTTCTACAGAAACGCAGAAACGTATTCGACAGCAGTTTATTGAATTATTTGCACGACAAAGAACGCGCAAAGCTATAGCGACCGTTCTTGATCAACTTCTTACTGATACTGAACGAATGATGGTGGCAAAACGGATTGTTTTGATTCTTATGTTGCATAACAACAGTTCGTACTATGAGATATACGAGGCGCTTGGCATTAGTACCGACACATCTGCCAGATGGCACACACTACTTAAAGCAGGGGAATTAGAGGCAATCACGAAAAGTCTAAAGCAGAAAAAAAGCAGGGAACATTTATTGGATACAGTGGAGATTATTTTACGCAGCGGTATGCCACCTATTGCTGGGAGAGATCGTTATTCGAGAACATTCCAACTTATAGCTGAGGTGAAACAAAAAAAGCGTTGGTAATAACATAATGATGCATCATTATATTTCGGGAAATAGACTAAAGATTAGCGGAGTGCTCATATGCATGATGTTGGTGATCACAATAATTATTTGGTATCCGATTCTTAATACTGAGAATCACAAAACTCTTTCTGTTTCGTTTCTTGATGTAGGGCAGGGCGATGCAATTTTTGTTACGACTCCAAGCGGTAGGCAGATACTGATAGATGGGGGAAAAGACAATAGTGTGTTACATCAACTCAATGACGTGATGCCATTTTGGGATCGGTCGATTGATGTTGTTGTTGCAACACACCCAGATGCCGACCACATAGGTGGGCTCGTTGAGGTGCTGAAACGCTATCGTGTTGCCACTTTCGTTTATTCTGGGGTGGAACAGGACACACAAGAAAATAATGCGATACTATCTTTAGTTCTTGAAAAAGATATTTATTCAGTTGCTGCGAGAAGAGGCCAGACCTATGATTTTGGAGATGGGGTCACCATGACTATACTGTTTCCAGATAGGGAAGTACGTGAGCTCGAATCAAACGCGGCGTCAGTTGTTGCACGAGTTGACTTTGGCGCGCATTCGTTTCTGCTCACGGGGGACGCCCCAAAAATGATAGAAGAGTACCTGCTTTCTTTAGGGAATGATCAATTGCAAAGCACAGTACTTAAAGCAGGACACCATGGGTCAAAGACATCAAGTTCTCCTTTGTTTGTTGGATTTGTAGCACCAGAGTATGTAGTGATGTCGCGTGGGTGTAATAACAGATACGGACATCCACACGAAGAAGTTATAGCTGTATTGAATAATTTTGAGATTACTACATTCGATACCTGTGATGATGGACGAGTTACGTTTACTAGTGACGGGCAGATACTACAGATTGAGGGATTTGACTAAATATATATTTGTGTAATAATTACCTCCTGTCTTAAAAGGAGGTAAGAAATGCGAACAGTTCTTTTTTTGATTATTGTCGGGATATTTCTAAGCATTTCAAAAGTCTCTGCGGATGACTTTGAATGGTTAGAAACAACTGATGATTACTGGGTGAATGAAATCGGTTGTAGTGTTTCTCGTAACCCAATCAGTAGCCGTTGGGAGTTTGGCTATGAACAAACGTGGATTCTCAGGGAAATTGATTCGGGAAGATTCCAGTATGGGGATGAAGCGTCCTTTCAAGAATTTCTCAGCCAATGTGGAACATTTTCTGTTATTCAGGAGCTACAGCAGGATTGGGAAAAGGAAAACCAAACGCCTCCGACGAATTCGCCTCAACATGAAAAAAGGCCGGAACGTTACGTTCCGGCCTTCTTCTTTTTCAATGTGCTTAAATCAATCCAGCGGCTTTGAGTGTTTTATACACCCCGTTCTTGTTTATAGTTTTAATTGCTTTAGTTGAGATAACCGTGGTTACCTTTTTACCAAGCTCTGGCACAAAGAAGGTTTTCTTTTGAAGGTTCACAAAGCGACGTTTTTTTCCGCCGTGGTTAAACTGCGTTGCACGCGTACGGTTACTGTAGCGTCCACCTACTTGAGATTTTTTTCCTGTCACCACACATTCCTTTGCCATAGTGGACGCCATGTTACCATAGGGGTACTTAATAGGCAATGATATGGGAGCAGATATACTTTTTCTTATAGCAATTTTAGTTGTTTCAGTGATTATTCATGAGGTATCTCACGGGTTTGTTGCTAATTGGCTTGGCGATCCAACTGCGCGACTAGAGGGGCGACTGACGCTGAATCCGGTGAGTCACATCGATCCAATGGGTTCATTGGTGCTTCCAGCGATTCTTGCACTTTCCAGTTCACCATTTCTTTTTGGATGGGCAAAGCCAGTACCGTATAATCCCTATAATTTGCAACGTGGAGGCAGGTGGGCCGAGGCGCTAGTTGCAGGCGCAGGCCCAGCAGCGAATGTACTCATTGCGGTGGTGTTTTCAATACTCATTCGAATAGATGTATTGCCCGCTGCTACAGTGAGTCTGGCAGTGTCAATAGTGTTCCTCAACATACTTCTTGCACTCTTTAATCTACTTCCTATTCCACCACTTGATGGATCAAAAGTGTTTCCTCAGTTGTTACCACACAATCTTGCAGTTCACTATCACCGGTTACGCATGGTTCTTGAACAGAATCTTTTCCTTGGGTTTGGTGTGGTCATTGTATTCATTTTGGTGTTTGGTTCATGGTTGGCGTCGCTGATTACGGCTATTACTCGGTTTTTAATTGGTGCTTAATATGTTTGAAGGATTACGTAAGAAAATCGGAGAGACTTTTAAAGAAGAGATGGTAGAAGAACACATTGTTGTCGATGTAAATGAAAATAATCCAGAGCAGATGGCTAGTACAACTGCATCTGATCTGGCTGCTGTGCGAAACCGTGTTGCTACAGCACGAGCTGCAGAGGAAACAAAAAGAGTTCCTAAAGAAGTGCTAGAAGCTATGGCGAGTATTACAAACGATGTTACCGCTATGGAGTCTGAGGTAAAGGGACCGATTGTTTCAGAAACACTGCCAAGTAAAACGACACTGCCTAAGGATTTTCAAACATATACTCCACCAGCTTCACCCCGTCAACCGATACATGTTTCGCCTGCTGAAGCACAACCTTCTTTAATCACTGACCAGATAAAAGAGACAGCTGGTGACCGTGGACATCTTGCAACCATGGCACATATGCGCGAGGAAGCTGCAAAAGAAACGGGTATAAAACCATCCTCACTTAGTATCGATTTGGGTTCACTGGATGCACCGCTACCACTGCCTACGAAAGAAACGATTGGTGCAAAAAGTGTAGAATCAATAAAGGAAGAGCCAGTTATTAAAAAAACAATAAGAGAAAATAAGCCAGTTAATGAAGGAGGCACTTCTGAGATTGAGGCAACACTTGCTGCTATTAGAGGTGAGGATGTTCATATAAAAACTTCTGCCAACGAAATCATTACTGATGTACCAGTTAATAAAGTTTTATCTGAAACACCAACAGAAAAGAAAGATGCGCTTATAGAAGCAACTGTTTCTGCTGAGAGTAACGATGCAGAAAAACCAGTAACAGAAGAAGCTGAAAAAAAGACTATACCAACTCGTATTGAATCACGGGAACCTATTGAAGAAGTGATAGAAGAGAATCCGCAAGCTAGTGTGGAAGGGGATAACCCCACTGTAATTACAACGCCTACGCCTGAGAAAAAAACAACAAAAGAATCGAGCTTGTTGCTACCTACCGAGCTCGAATTAGAACGTATATTAAGTGGAGCACAGAATGAAATTGATGCTGAAAGAAAAGAGGAAATTAAAGAAGCGTTAGCACTCTATATAGCAAGCGATATGAATCTCAGGGAGCTTTTAGATGGTGTGGTAACAGAAGATAAAAGACCATTGATTGAAATGGTAAAAGGAGCTGGTCATGCCTCGGCAGATAAACAGGAGCTTGCGAAGGTAATTAATCGGGCGGGAGAAATGAAACAAGCTGCTTAAATACTAAAGAGCTGTTGCATTTAAGAGATGAGCGTAGTATATTTTGCGCACTGCCTATTCGGGCGGCTTTGTATTATATGTCAACAATTAACCAATTGGTTCGAAAGAAACGAAAAAGTGTTGCACGGAAGAGTAAGACAGTGGCTCTTCGACGTGGGTTCAACAGTTTGAAAAATAAGCCGTCCCGATACGCGTCTCCATTCAAGCGAGGAGTGTGTACTAAGGTAACAACAAAAACTCCACGTAAGCCGAACTCAGCTATTCGTAAAATTGCTCGTGTGCGTCTTACAAACGGAATGGAAGTTACTGCATACATCCCTGGAGAAGGACACAACCTACAAGAACACTCCGTAGTAATGATTCGCGGTGGTCGTGTTAAGGATATTGGTGTGCGATACACTGTTGTTCGTGGACGTCTTGATGCAGAAGGGGTTGGAAAGCGCCGAAGCGGACGTTCTAAATACGGAAACAAGAAACCTAAGGGCAACGAATAATATATATGCGACGACCACTTAAGAAAAAGCACATACTTGTAGAAGACTCTGTGTATGGATCAGTTAAAGTAACCAAGCTCATCAACTATATTATGGAGCGAGGGAAGAAGGACACTGCTCGAAAGATTGTATACATGGCTTTTGAAGAACTAAAAGGCAAAGATGGAAAAGAAGATCCACTAGCACTTTTTGAAACTGCTATTAAAAATGTCGCTCCTCTTATGGAGGTTCGCTCACGTCGAGTTGGTGGTGCAAACTATCAAGTTCCACGTGAGGTGCGTCCAGAACGCCGTCTTGCTCTCGCTCTACGATGGATTGTTGAAGCAGCTCGAGCAGGTAAGGGGAACGAAATGTACAAACGACTTGCAGATGAAATTCGCAAAGCGGCTACCGAGGAAGGTGAGGCAGTGAAGAAGCGTGAAAACACACATAAAATGGCAGATGCTAACAAAGCCTTTGCTCACTTTGCGTGGTAATTTAAAATTTTTGTATTTAGAAAAACCGCGAATCGCTATGATTTGCGGTTTTTTGGAAGATGTTTTCATGGCACTGTATTTTACAGAGTTCGTATACTTTTTTGGAGGATAACTAATGTTTAAGTCGAAAGAACCCGTGCCTATTAACCCATGGGCTGGTGCTGAGGGTTCATATGTCTATGGTTTCCGGAACGAGCTTCGCATGATGGCTGAAAACCTAACACGGCAGTTCCGTGTAAAAATCAAAGACCCTTACTCGATACAAGTACGCTACGCTCCTTGGTCAAAAAAGGCTGAGCTATTCATCGGAGATGAGGTACTCGCCCGAGTCTCTGTTGAAGGCGAGGTCAGCACCCCATCGATTATGATAGTCGAAACGTATATCGCAGAGCAGTACCACAAAATTTTTACCGATGCGGTGTATTTACGCGTAAGGTTTATGCCAATGCTCCGGTTGGGTGAATGAAAAAGAGGCGACACTTCGGTGTCGCCTCTTCACTTTTAGTTCATTTTAAGGTACTCTTGTGCCACGCCGTTTTTGGGCGTTTTTATTTTATTGTAGATTTCTACAACGCATACAACTATTAATTATTTAACTTATAAAGTATGGCTCGTAAACTTCCACTAGATAAACTCCGAAACTTCGGAATCGTTGCTCACGTTGACGCTGGTAAAACAACAACCAGTGAGCGTGTTCTTTTTTACACAGGAATGAGCCACAAGATTGGTGAAGTGCACGATGGAGAGACGGTCACTGATTGGATGGAGCAAGAGCGAGAACGTGGTATTACTATTACTGCAGCTGCTATTTCATGTGATTGGCAGCCTACCTACGACAGAGAAGACGAAAGCAAGAAGCATGCATTTAACATCATCGACACACCTGGACACATCGATTTTACCGCAGAAGTAAAGCGTTCTATGCGCGTACTCGACGGAGCAGTTGTTGTGTTTGATGCTGTTGCCGGAGTTGAACCACAGTCAGAAACAAACTGGCGATACGCTGAAGAAGCGAACGTGCCACGTATTTGTTTTATCAACAAACTAGACCGAACAGGAGCAAGTTTTGAGCGTTCATATCAAAGTGTTCTTGATCGTCTTTCAAACAAGGCAATTCGCGCGCAAATCCCTATTGGAGAAGAAGATAACCATGAAGGAGTGGTAGATTTGCTCACCATGAAGGCTTTCCGATTTGAAGGGCAGATGGGAATGGACATCATTGAGGGAGAGGTCCCAGAAGAACTTAAGGCTGACGCAGAAAAATATCGTGCGGAATTGGTAGAAAAAATTGTTGAACAAGATGAAGAGGTAATGAACGCGTATTTAGAAGGAACCGAACCTTCAGTTGATGAGCTAAAGAAGCTCCTTCGTAAGGCAGTTATCGCAAACGATGTATTCCTTGTGTACTGTGGTTCAGCTTTGAAGAACAAAGGAGTGCAACTTGTACTTGATGCTGTTGTTGACTATCTACCATCACCACTTGATCTTCCTCCGGTAACTGGAACAGACCCAAAAACCGGCGAAGAAGTGAGTCGGGCACCAAGTGATGAAGAACCGCTTGCAGCACTTGCCTTCAAGTTACAAACAGATCCGTTTGTTGGGCAACTTACATTCTTCCGAGTGTACTCAGGAGTATTTAAATCTGGCTCATACGTATATAACGCATCAACTGGAAACAAAGAGCGGGTTGGACGTATCGTCCGCCTTCAGGCTGACAAACGCGAAGAAGTTGAAGAGGTATACACAGGAGAAATTGCAGCCGCTGTTGGTTTAAAAGACACAAAAACAAGCCACACACTCTGTGATGAGGCAAATCCTATTGTGCTTGAGGAGATGACATTCCCAGAACCTGTGGTTGCAGCTCGAATTGAACCAAAGACGAAGCAAGACCAGGAAAAAATGGGTATTGCACTCAATAAGCTTTCAGATGAGGATCCTACTTTCAAGGTATCTTCAGATCCGGAAACAATGGAAACAATCATTGCAGGAATGGGTGAGCTTCACTTAGAAATTCTTGTAGACCGTATGAAACGAGAGTTCAACGTTGAAGCAGATCTTGGTAAACCACAAGTAGCATATCGAGAAACAATCCAGGGAAATAATGAAGCAGAAGTGAAGTACATTAAACAAACAGGTGGTCGCGGACAATATGGACACGTTAAGTTGCGCATTAAGCCACTTGAAGAAATTGACCCAGAAGAAAAAATCGCAAAGAACATTGATCGCGAAGATCACTTTGAATTTGTTAACAACATTAAGGGAGGTGTTATTCCAAGCGAGTACATGCCTGCTATTAAGAAAGGTATTAAAGAAGCAATGGAGCGAGGTATTGTTGCAGGCTACGCAATGGTAGATATTTCAATAGACCTCTATGATGGTTCTTTCCATGATGTTGACTCATCAGAAATTGCCTTCAAGATTGCAGCTTCCCAGGCGTTCCAAGAAGCAGCAAAAGGAGCACAGCCAGTATTGCTAGAACCTATTATGAAGGTTGAGGTAACTACACCAGAGCAATTTATGGGAGACGTAAACGGAAATCTAAACTCAATGCGAGGACAGGTGGAAGGTATGGATGACCGTGGTAACGCAAAGGTTATTACAGCAAAAGTGCCCCTCTCAGAAATGTTTGGGTACACAACAACACTACGGTCTATGACCGAAGGACGAGCAAACGCGACGATGGAATTTTCACACTACGCTGTGGTTCCACACAATGTTGCCGAAGAAATAAAAACTGCTCGTTCGTAACATTCGTAACAGTAGGGGAATTATAAAAACAAAACGACACTCTTCAGTGTCGTTTTGTTTTTATACAGTTTCTCTTGACTCAGCACATGGTTTTGCTACCATGTGTCCACGCGTGTTGCGCGCTTTTTTATATTGTGTGCGCAGTGTGTAATTAATAATGCGATTGCACAATGTAGGGTAGCAGTTCTCGCGCCTCTACGTTGGGTAATCGTCGGGATGTACTCCCACTAATAATAAACGTAATTTTATGGCAGAAGCTTTTGATCGTTCAAAGCCTCACCTAAACGTTGGAACAATTGGTCACGTTGACCATGGAAAGACAACGCTTACAGCGGCTATTTTGAACTCACTTCACCTTTCAGGTAATACTGTAAAGATGAAGAAAATCGATGAAATCGATAATGCTCCAGAAGAAAAGGAGCGAGGTATTACCATTGCACTCTCACACAACGAGTACGAAACTGAAGGTCGTCACTACGCACACATTGATGCGCCTGGTCACGCCGACTACATTAAAAACATGATCACTGGTGCCGCACAGATGGACGGTGCTATTCTTGTGGTGGCCGCAACTGACGGTTTGATGCCGCAAACACGTGAACACATTCTGCTTGCAAAGCAGGTGGGTGTTCCACGAATCATTGTTTTCTTGAACAAGACAGATATGCCCGATGTTGACGAGGAAATGATCGAACTTGTTGAAGAGGAAATCCGTGAAGATCTTACAAAGTACGGTTTTGACGGTGCAAACACACCATTTATCCGCGGTTCAGCTCTTAAGGGGTCTGAAGCGACTGATGTAAATGACGAATGGGTACAAAAGATTCTTGAGCTTACAAAGTCTATGGACGAGTACTTTGAAGTACCAAAGCGAGAGACTGACAAGCCATTTCTCATGCCTATCGAGGACGTATTCTCAATTGAAGGGCGAGGTACAGTTGTTACTGGTCGTATCGAACAAGGTAAAGTAAAGATTGGTGAAGAGGTTGAAATCGTTGGTATAAAAGAGACTACCAAGACAACAATCACTGGAATCGAGATGTTTAACAAGCAACTTGAAGAGGGTCTTGCAGGAGACAACGCAGGAATCCTACTCCGTGGTACAAAGAAAGAAGATGTACATCGAGGACAAGTTCTTGCAGCCAGTGGTTCAATCACACCTCACACAGAATTTGAAGCGGAAGTATATGTACTTTCAAAGGAAGAAGGCGGACGTCACACTCCATTTTTCTCAGGGTACAAGCCGCAATTCTACATGCGAACCACAGACGTCACTGGTGAGGTAACACTCCCAGATGGAACTGAAATGGTTATGCCGGGAGACACTGCAACCTTCAAGGTCAAGCTTGTTGGACCTATTGCTCTTGACGAACAAATGAAGTTTACTGTTCGTGAAGGTGGACGTACCGTTGGTGCAGGTGTGCTAACAAAAATAGTTGCCTAACAACTAATGGAGCTACAAACTTGCAATAAACACAACTACACAGTATTGTGTGCGAACGTTCTATGACAGTAACAGAGAAAAAAACAAAAAAACCGGCAGTAAAGGGAGGCGCAGAACGTCTTCGAATACGGGTTCGTGCATACGAACACAAGCTGTTGGATGTATCAGTGAAGCAAATCATCGACACTGCATTTCGCTTTGAGGCTGAAGTTCGAGGTCCGGTACCACTTCCTACAGAAATTAAGAAGTACACAGTAAACCGTTCAACTTTTGTCCACAAAGATGCGCGAGAACAATTTGAAATGCGTGTGCACAAGCGATTGATTGAAATTCTACACCCAACTCCTAAAGTTATTGAGGCACTTACAAACATCAGTTTGCCAGCAGGAGTCTCAATTGACGTTAAGATGGTGTAATAATTCTCTGCGAAAGCTACTAACAAAAAAACCGCCCCTAGGGGCGGTTTTTTTGCATACCCTATGTTTTTACTATGTTTAAAATGATACACTCGTTAGCAGGTTGTTTCTTATTCAGTCAGCATTGGAGGTATGCACATGACTAAGAAAAAGATTAGTTCGAAGTTTAAGGAGTGGATCACTAGTGGCTGGAGGCTCACTACGCTATTGCGTATAGCCCTTTTTTTGGTGCTTGGTGTCTTGATTCTGGTGATATTTTCACCAGCAGGTGTTGATATCATCTAAGAATTATCGAAGCCATCGGCACTCAAATGAACAAAGAGACATCACGAAACCACCTGAGCATACATTCTCAGGTGGTTTTTCTAAAAAGGACGACATTTCAATTCACTGTTCAGTACAAAATTTCTTTAGAAACACCTTTTATCTTGCCAATAGAGAAGGAAAGAAAATGAATGGATTTTATTCGATTTGGTTTTTGTTTCCAAAGGAACACAGGTGTGTTACTACTGTTCCACCACTATCGTGTGACGATATATTTCGGAGGTAAAACAATGTCCTTAATGGATGATTTGACACTATTTTGTGAAAAGCTCGGCGAAGTTCGTACGGCGAATAAAAAGATTCAGCACAAAACAGGCCTCCCAGGAGCGCAGCTTGTCGTGCTTAGCTTCTTATGTGATGGAGAGAAGCAAACGCTTCGCGATATCCATGACGCCACTTTCCTTCATTGGTTTGTGATGTCGCACGCTGTTTCCGTCCTTACTAAAGAGGGCTCTGTTATCAAAAGCAAAAGCATGCGGAGTATTACGGATGAAGGACTTCTTATCCTTGAAAAAGCCGAAAAAGAATACACGGAGTAAAAGGCAGAGCAACCACGGCGCGATTGAAACGCGCGCCGTGGTTGTATTATTTTTAAACTTAGGTATACTCTTTGAGTCTTAGAAGACGGCTATGTCCCCTTGAGAGTGTTCTCATGAGGAACCAATGGCACTCAGCAAGCTGCTCAGTGTTATTGAGTAGCATTTTTAAATGAGCAAACGAACGTAAGCGACTATTGCGAATTTATGTCCGAATTTCCTTTTTTCAAAGAGGAAATTCCTGGACGAGACATACAAAAAACAAATCAACTCAATTTCAATGAAATTCATTCTTGCAACAAAACAGAAGATGACTCAGATATTCGATGAAACAGGAAAGGTATTTCCTGCAACTGTTGTAAGTGCTGGTCCAGTTACTGTTACTCAAGTAAAGAACGCAGACGTAGATGGTTACGAATCTGTGCAGATTGGTTTTGGTGAAGAAAAAGAAAAGAATTTAAAGAAAGCGCAAAAAGGACACTTTGGAGATCTTGGATCTTTCAAGACACTTCGAGAATTTCGAGTACCAAACGGCAAGGCACAAAAGGGAGATGTTATTGATGCTACTGCTTTTGAAGTAGGCGACAGGGTTACCGTAAGTGCTATCAGTAAAGGTAAGGGGAACCAAGGTGTGGTAAAGAGGCATAACTTTGCAGGAGGAAACCGAACGCACGGTAACAAGCACTCAGAGCGACGCCCTGGTTCTATTGGCTCCACTGGTCCACAGCGCGTACTAAAGGGTCTTAAAATGATGGGGCGAATGGGTAGCGATCGTGTTACCGTAAAGAACCTGAAGGTTCTACAAATTGACAAAGACACCAACACGCTGGTAATTTCAGGGGCAATTCCTGGTCGCCCTGGAACATTAGTTGAGATTCATCACGCATAGCCTATGAAATCAGATATTTACACACAAGAAGGAAAGAAGAAGGGCAGTGTTGAATTACCAACATCAGTATTTGAGGCTGCATGGAAGAGTTCACTTGTACACCAAGTGGTAGTAGGAATGCAGGCAAACGCACGTACTCCAATTGCACACACAAAAATTCGTAGTGAAGTAAAAGGTGGTGGAAAGAAGCCTTGGAAGCAAAAAGGAACTGGACGAGCACGACATGGTTCAAGCCGAAGTCCTATCTGGCGCGGTGGTGGAGTAACATTTGGTCCACGAAACGACAAGGTTTTTGCGAAAAAGATAAACCGTAAAGAGCGAGCACAAGCACTGTACAGTGTACTTTCTCGAAAAGTTAAGGAAGGGCAAGTTCTCTTTGTAGATTCGCTTACTTTTGAGGCACCAAAGGCATCACACGCACATACTGTTATTGCTAATCTTGCAGGTGTATCAGGATTTGAAACCTTGGCATCAAAGAAGCACAATACAGCACTGATTGTTCTTGCAGAAAAGAATACAAACACACAAAAAAGCTTTAGCAACTTTGGTAATATAAAGGTTGGTCTTACAGAAAACCTCAACACAGTAGATGCACTCAAGTACAAGCATCTTATTATCGTTTCACCAGAAGAAAGTATTAAAGAACTTGAAGCGCGAGCACAAGTATCTCGTGTAAAAGCAACAACATAGCGTATGGCAGCATTATTTGGAAAAAAAGAAGAAAAGAAAGAGGTTGAGGGAGCTACATCAGTAGTTGAGACAACTAAAAACCTGCCTGAGCAGGAAGGAGAAGCAAAGAGTGTCACAGCACATAATCAAGTTGTTGATGGAAGCGAAGATCTTGCGCGTGTTTTGACACACCCACGTATTACAGAAAAAGCAACAAATGGCATTGAGCATGGAGTGTATGTGTTCAACGTTGCACCCAACACAAACAAGAAGCAGATTAAGGAAGCGATCAAGCTCATATACAATGTAGACCCAGTTAAAGTGCACGTGACCACAATTCGTCGAAAGAATGTTCGAAATTCACGTACTGGCGTGAAAGGAATGAAGTCAGGAGGTAAAAAAGCGTACGTGTATCTTAAAAAGGGTGACACCATTTCAATAATGTAAGTATGAAAAAGCATAAACCAATAACACCAGGTCGTCGTGGGATGACACGAGTTTCATACAAAGCAAAGGTAACAACAAGCAAACCGCTGAAGTCGCTTACTCGTGGTTCTAAGCGAGCTGTAGGGCGCAATTCAGCAGGGCGTATTACTACCCGACACAAAGGTGGTGGACACAAGCGCCGATGGCGAGAGATTGATTTCAAGTACGATAAGATGGGTATTCCAGCTAAAATTGAAACTATTGAATACGATCCAAATCGAACTGCATATATTGGCCTCGCGCTGTATGCAGATGGTGAGCGACGGTACGTAGTTATTCCGAAGTCTGTAGAAGCTGGGCACGAATTTCTAATTGCAGAAGACGCACCAGTGAAAACTGCGGGACGTCTACCGTTAGGTAAGATTCCAATTGGTACATTTGTATACAACCTTGAAATTAAACCAGGTGGAGGAGCAAAGCTTGTTCGTTCAGCTGGAAACTACGCAGAAGTTATTGCACACGATGCTGGATACACACAAATTAAGATGCCATCATCTGAAGTTCGAAAGATTTTGAGTACTGCATGGGCATGTGTTGGTGAAGTTTCAAATGATGAACACAAACTTGTAACTATTGGTAAAGCAGGGCGTGCACGACACATGGGACGTCGTCCAACAGTTCGTGGTGCTGCCATGAACGCTGTAGATCACCCACATGGTGGTGGTGAAGGTAAGGCAGGACGCGGACACCGTCGAGCACGAAGTAAGTGGGGTAAGCCTACAGGAAAGGGACAAAAGACTCGAAAGGCAAAGAAATATTCAAACACACTTATTGTTCGACGCCGAAAGGTTGGCAAGAAGCGATAATAAAAAAACGACAGCGTAAGCTGTCTTTTTTTTATTCAGATAAAGTAAAAGGCCTCACGAATACGTTCGTGAGGCCTTTCTGGAGTTTGAAAGAGCTTAGAGATCGATGAGCTTTCGGCTCATCTCCGCGATCTCTTCATAGATTGCGGCAACTTTTGCGAGCAGCTCAGGATCAAGTTCACCGTCGCGGTACACCTGTTTGTCCATATTCTGTCCGTTTTTGAGTAGTCGCCACGAATCACTGTCGAGGACATCGGCAAGAACAAGCTTGCCATCCGCGGTCAATCCGAACTCTAACTTAAAATCGACTAAGGTATAGCCGAGTTTATCCCAGCGGTCTTCCAGAATATGAAAAACCTGTCGTGCATGGTGATGCATTGAAGCATACTTATTTTCACCACCGATTTCACCCAAGATCTTATTGAGAAAGATGCTTGCAAAGAACTTACCTTCTGCCTGCCTTGGATCGAAGAGGTATGCCGATCCAATCGCAAAATTGAACTCAATAAGCGGATCGTCACACGGAAGCGACAAACCTTCCCATACACAGTCATTGGTCTTAAGGTAAAATTCTACGATAAGAGCATCGAACCGATGTCTTTTTTTCAGATTCGGATGGCGTTTGAGATATGATCCATATGCTTCACGACGCACGACCACTTCAAGTGGGATCATCGTGCAGTTGAGAGCATAGAAAGATACATCATCTCGCGCATGATTGTATGCGACAGGAATGCCGTGTGCCTGAAGTAGGTTGAAGACACAGCATGTTGTGGTCGTAGACCAACCACCTTTTCCGGGCAGTGTATCACATCGTGCACCATCACCAGCTGTGATGTTGTCGTTTGAAACGATAAGCACCTCTTTCGGACTAACCGTACTATAAATTGTCTTGGTCTTACCCTTTGCGATAACTTTATCTGGTTCCATAACGTAACTCCTTGTTTCATGGGTTTGAGCTAAACTAATCTACGTGAACTATACAAATAAACACGGCTAACGCAAGAAAAAGTGCCTGACGTAAAGATTGTCAGGCACTTTTCAACAGGCACTTATTTCTTGGTGCGAATGAGCAATAGTTCCTCGCGGTACTTTCGTAAGTACTGATTCAAATAAAGAACATCTGCTCCTTTGGCCTCTTCGAGCGCTTCTTCGATACGTCCTATTGCAATATTGAGCGCAAATACACGCGTGAAAGCTTCTCGTGCGTGAGCAGATACATCTTCAGGACTAAATTCTTCGATGGATTTACCATCTCTAGAAACAGTGTAGCGAGTTTCCATGTACAAGCTCCTTTCTGTACAAGGCACATTCAAGGTACCAAAACTCATAATATGCTCCATCTGTAGTTTCGCAAGTACGTGCAGGAGCACAATAAGATTGACTTATCGACCAATTTCGCATAGTATATGCGGCACGCCACTGAGGCGGCTTTTTATTGCAAAGCGAGAGGAGCTCACAAGCCTCTCTGTACAGGCAATATATCCAAAAATATGACACGATCAATAAAAAAAGGACCTTACATCGACGCTAAGTTGATGAAAAAAATTACCGGGAAAACTCCAGAAAATAGTGGGGTAATTAATACGTGGGCACGTGGAAGTGATATCGCACCAGAAATGGTAGGTTTCACTTTTGGTGTACATAACGGACGAAAGCATATTGAAGTATTGGTAACTGATGACATGGTAGGACATAAGCTTGGTGAATTTGCACCAACCAAGACCTTCCATCGACACGGAGGTAAGATGCAGAAGGAGCTTGAAGTAAAGAAGAAAGAGGCTGAAATTACTGCAGCTAAAGCTGCAAAAGCAGCAGCGTAATACGTACTATGAAGGCATTTTTGAAGAACTATTCACAATCACCACGCAAGGTACGTCTTGTAGCTGATTTGATTCGCGGAAAAGATGTGCAGCATGCACGGGCTATCCTTTCATTTATGGACAAAAAGTCAGCACCTGATCTTAAGAAACTTCTTGAATCAGCACTTGCTAACGCTGAAAACCAAAAAAAGAATACAGAAGATTTGGTAGTCAAGGAAATTTTTGTTGATTCAGCAGGAGGCGCACTACGTCGATGGCGTCCACGTGCTTTCGGTCGCGCAGCACCATTTCGCCGTCACTCAAGTAAAATAACCCTCCAATTAGGGGAAAAACAATAATATGACACACACTGTACATCCATATGCCCACCGTTTAGGAGTTATTCGTGACTGGAAGTCACGATGGTTCGGCACAAATGCGAAACAATATCGCGATAATCTTCGTGTCGACACAATGGTACGTGAGTATCTCACAAAAAGATTACGTGGGCTCTATGTAACCGCTCTTGAAATTGAACGAGGAGAAAAAGAACTTCGTTTAAATATCAAAACCTCACGTCCTGGTATGGTTATCGGCCGCTCAGGAGAGGGCACACAGAAACTTCTTGCTGATATCACTAAGCAGCTACAAAAACTTCGTCTTGGTGACGAGATGCCAAAGGTAAAGATTGATGTTGAAGAAGTACGTTCGCCAGAATCTCATGCTGCCATTGTTGCGTACATGGTTGCTGAAGGTCTCGAGAAGCGAATGCCACACCGACGTATTCTTAAGCAAACAGTTGAAAAGGTTATGGCCAACCGAGACGTTAAAGGAGTACGTGTTGCGCTCGCTGGACGACTTGGAGGAGCTGAAATGGCTCGTCGTGAAGAGATCAAGCGTGGCAGGATTCCTCTGCAGACATTCAGAGCAGACATTGATTATGCAAAAGAAAAGGCGTATCTCCCATACGGCATCGTTGGAATTAAAGTGTGGGTATACCGAGGGGATATTTTCGAAGATACTAAATAGATTGAGCGTATGTTATTTCCTAAAAAAGCAAAATACCGAAAGTGGCAAACTGGCCGCAAAAATGCCAAGAAGCTTACGCGTCCAGAAACACGTGGGGTAGAGGTAGCTTTTGGTGCATACGGTCTCAAGGCAATGGGGCAAGCACGTATTACCTCAAATCAAATTGAGGCATCACGAAAGGTTATTACTCGTACTATTGGGAAGCTTGGAAAGATGTGGATTCGCATCTTTCCAGACCGACCATTTACTCAAAAAGCTGCTGAAGTAGGTATGGGAAAGGGTAAAGGTGATCCGCAAGGGTACGTGACTGACGTTCGAGCTGGACGCATTTTATTTGAAGTTGATGGTGTGTCAGAAGAAGTTGCTCGTGCTGCACTGCGTAAGGCGAGTATGAAGATGCCAATCAAAACTAAGATTGTGGTTCGATAATTTGTATGAAAGATTTAAAGAAAAAAAGCGATAAAGATTTAGAGAAGCTCGTACGTGAAAAGCGTGAAGAGTTACGGGAGTTCCGCTTTAAGAGTGCTGGCTCGCGTACACGAAATGTCCGAGAAGGACGCACTACACGAAAAGAAATTGCACAAATTTTGACCGAACTTACTCTTCGGACTAACGTAGCTAAATAATTATGGAAGACACAAACATACAAAAAGCAGGTCTGCCTGCGCAGGCAGGAAAGACATTGCGCGGCACAGTAGTAGGTGTTGATATGAAAGATACTGCAAAAGTAGCTGTTGCTCGGTACGTAAAGCACCCTAAGTATAAAAAATTCATCAAACAAGTGAAGAAGTTCTTGGTGCATGATCCAGAAAATATTGCTTCAGTTGGGGACAAGGTGGTTATTCGTGAATCACGTCCAATATCAAAGCGTAAAAACTTTGTACTCGAGAGCAATGAAAGCGCAACTAAGTAACGTATATGATTCAACCGCAAACAATAGTAAAAATAACTGATAATTCAGGAGGTAAAATAGCCCGCGTCTTCAAAGTACTCGGTGGATCAAAACGACGCTACGCACGTATTGGAGACGAAGTGGTTATTGCAGTACAGAGTGCTGAACCACGCAAACAAGTAAAGAAAAAAGATGTATTGCGCGCTGTTGTAGTTCGACAAGTACAGCCGTTTCGCCGTCGTGATGGTTCGTACATTCGCTTTGATGAAAATGCTGTAGTTATTGTTGAGAAAGGCAAAAAAGAACCAAAGGCAAACCGCGTATTCGGTCCTATTCCTAGAGAGATTGCAGAGCGTGGTTATCAGAAAATCGTGTCGCTTGCACCGGAAGTAGTATAGATTTTGAATATGAAGATTAAAAAAGGAGACAAAGTAATAGTTATCGCAGGGAAAGACAAAGGAAAGTCTGGAGTAGTGCTTCGGGCACTCCCAAAAGAAGACAAGGTGATTGTTGAAGGGGTAAACGTTGCAAAGCGTCACCAAAAATCACGCCGCGGAGGAGAAAGCGGGCAGATTATTGATAAAACACTTCCCGTACACATTTCAAATGTTGCACTAGCCGACCCTAAGGGAGGGAAGCCAACTCGTATTGGTATTGAGCGCAAAGACGGAAAGCGCGTACGAGTTGCTAAAAAGAGTGGAACAGTCATTAAATAATTGGAAGTAATATGGAAACACTAGCTGAAAAACAAACAAATATGTTCAAAGCGCTTAAAGAGCGTTTTGGATACAAGAGCATTATGCAAACACCAAAGCTCGATAAAATCGTTATCTCTGCGAAGGTTGGCTCAATGAACGACAAAAACAAGGTCGCACTTGTCGTTGATCGTCTTGCTAAAATTACTGGACAGCAGCCAAAAGCAAACCCTGCTAAGAAATCAATTGCTACGTTCAAATTACGAGAAGGAACTATTATTGGGTACTCTGTAACGCTTCGAGGTCAAAGAATGCGTAACTTCCTCGACAAGCTTATTCATGTTGCACTTCCTCGAACACGTGACTTCCGAGGATTAGAGGTAACTGCAATTGATGAGATGGGTAACTACACTATTGGTATTAAAGAACACACTATTTTTCCTGAGACGTCAGATGAAGATTTGCGAGACGTATTTGGTTTAGGTGTTACGCTCGTAACAACAGCAAAAACAAAAGAAGAAGCAGAAGCCTTCTTGCGAGAAATTGGACTTCCGCTAAAGAAAAAAACAGCAGAATAAACAAAAAAATCGACCCTTAGGGTTAGTTTTTCGCATTTACGTAGATATCTACGTAGGTACATGATTATTACATTTAGAACGTTACACCATCAGAATGCACGCATTCCGGGCTTAACTATTATTGTACACATAAATATTCTGACCAGTTTTATTGACTTTACTTAGTGCCTCAGGTACTATGCTCGCACCTGAAGAAGGTCACAGTTTCATGCGTGCAAGAAGGATTGCACAAAACACAGCTACAAAGTTTCTTTGTAGAGAGCATGAGCGACCTTTAATCAAAGGTCAATATTTAAATTAAGGAACAGAGTTTTACAAAGTAAAACGACAATTCCGAATTTATGCCGCACCACACCGGAGTACTTCCATTCTTTCTATGCACTTCGTGCGAGAAAAATTGGTCGCGCACTTCGTGACGTTTAGGAACGTTAGTGCAGCCGGCTAAAAAGGACATATCAATACTTATGGCAAAGAAATCAATGATTGCACGAGCACAAAAGGCACCGAAATTCCTTTCGCGTGTTGTTCGTCGTTGTTTCAAGTGTGGACGCCCCCGAGGCTACATGCGCGCCTTCGACCTGTGTCGTATCTGTTTTCGCGAAGAAGCATTAGAAGGACACATCCCAGGAATTAAAAAATCATCATGGTAGGCGACCCAATCGGAGACTTTATAGTGCGTTTAAAGAACGCAGGCGCAGTAAAGCACAAAGGTGTGGCTCTTCCTCATTCTAAAATGAAGATGGCGGTAGCCGAGGTTCTTAAGGATGCTGGATTCCTCAAGTCTGTTGAGAAGCAAGGAAAAAAGATTCGAAAAACTATTCACGTTGAACTGATGTACAAAGAAGATGGAACACCACGTATTACAGAAGTGAAGCGTGTTTCAAAGCCAGGACGTCGCGTATACAAAGGGGCAGACGAAATTTTCCCTGTTCGATATGGAAAAGGAATGTTGGTACTTTCAACTCCCAAAGGCATTTTGACAGACTCACAGGCACAAAAGGAACGAGTTGGAGGAGAGGCGTTATTTGAAATTTGGTAATATGAGTCGAATTGGTAAACAAGCTATTGTTATTCCTGCGGGAACTGAAGTATCTGTTACAGATAATGTTATTTCAGTGAGGGGTAAAGGCGGGGAGCTGCAAAAAAAACTTCACGATGATGTTTCTATCGTTGTTAAAGGGGATTCAGTTATTGTCACTCCTAAAAATGAAACACGAACAGCTCAAGCGCTGTGGGGAACATTCTCTTCTCACATGAAAAATATGATTGATGGTGTGAATACACCGTTCGAAAAAAAGCTTATTGTAGAAGGGGTTGGTTTCAAGGTTGATCTTAACGGTTCAAAGCTTGTGCTCAATATTGGTTTTTCACACCCAGTAGAAATGACTGTTCCTGAAAACATAGACGTTTCTGTTGAAAAGAACGAAATAACGATTAAAGGAGCAAACAAAGAAGCGGTCGGACAGTTTGCCGCAGATGTACGTGCAAACAAGAAGCCAGAACCATATAAAGGTAAAGGGGTTCGTTATAGCGATGAAGTGGTTCGTCGAAAAGAAGGTAAGCGCGCAACCGCATAGAGCATAATTACGTATGGATACTCAAATTAAAACATTACGACGAACACGACGAAAGAATCGCATCCGAGCGAAGGTTGTAGGAACTGCAGCTCGTCCGCGTCTTGCAATGTACCGCTCAAATCGACAGGTTACTGCACAACTTATTGATGATGAAGCAAACGTTACCATTGCTTCAGTAAGCACAGCGACTCAAAAAGGAGACACTCCAAAGGAAAAATGTGTTGCAGCAGCTGGCGCATTAGCAGCAGCAGCAAAAGCAAAAAAGGTTACTTCGGTAGTTTTTGACCGCGGAGGGTATTTGTACACTGGTAACATTAAAGTCTTTGCCGATGCGGCGCGTGAGGCAGGCCTGACATTTTAAATAGTATGACTGACGAGATAAAAAAAACAGAAGAGGGTGAAGTAGCGGTTGCAACAACTGACGCAGCACCACAAAAAGCTCAAGATACAAAAACTGGAATGCTAACAGCGCGCACTGGAGGAAGTCGTACCGGACGAGGAAGTCGTGGATCACAGCGTAGTGGTGGACGTAACTCACAACGTGGAGATCGAGGAGACAGAACTCCAGAATTCGCACAAAAGATTATCGGTATTCGCCGAGTAACTCGTGTTATGGGTGGAGGTCGCCGATTTAGTTTTTCTGTGGCTATGGTTATAGGAGACAAGAAGGGACGTGTTGGTGTTGGTACTGGTAAAGCAGGAGATACTGCATTGGCAATCGAAAAGGCTATACGAAATGCGAAGAAAAACATGATTACTATTCCACGTACTGAAACAAACAGCCTCCCACATAATACAGAGGCAAAATATGGATCCACAGTAATCGAAATTCGTCCCGCGCAGGGTCGCGGACTCGTAGCAGGGGCTTCTGTTCGAACAGTGCTTGAGCTTGGTGGGGTAACAGATGTTACGACGAAGATTCTTTCACGAAGTAAAAATAAGACAAACATCGCTCGTGCTGCAGTAGTTGCACTACAGAAACTAGAAAAATAGGAATATGACTGGATTACATTCACTTACAAAAAGCGCAAGCCAAAAAACAAAGCAACGAATCGGTCGTGGTGGTAAACGTGGTAAAACAAGTGGTCACGGACACAAGGGACAAAAGCAGCACGGACGCCATGGTATTCGACCGGAGATGCGTGACATGATCAAGAAGTTTCCAAAGTTGCGCGGGCACGGTATCAACCGTTCTCGTACTGTAAACAGTAATCGTGTTTCTAATACTCCCGTGAACCTTTCACAGCTTGAAGAAGCATTTACAGCAGGAGAGACAGTAACACCAACGACGTTGGTAGAAAAGAAAGTGATTTCAAATCGAGCAGGAAAAGCACCTCAGGTAAAGATTCTTGCACGAGGCACACTTTCTAAAAAACTTACAATCGAACATTGCACCGCTTCTGAAACAGCGCTGAAGGCAATTGAAGCTGCAGGGGGGAGCATAAAAGCCTAACCGCGTATGATTGGAGTATTTTTCCAAAAATTAAAACTTGTAATCAGAGATGAATCGCTACGAAATCGCGTACTATTTATGCTTGGTGCGCTTATCCTCTTTCGTATACTTGCGACTATTCCGATTCCGGGAGTTGACATTGCTCGTCTTGATCAATTTTTCGCAAACAACCAATTCTTAGGACTGCTCAACATCTTCTCAGGAGGTGGGCTTTCTAACCTTTCGATCGTGATGCTTGGGGTAGGGCCATTTATTACTGCATCAATCATAATGCAGCTGCTTACTGTGCTTTCACCAAAAATGAAGGCAATGTATCAAGAAGAAGGAGAGGCGGGACGCATCAAGTTCACTCAGTGGTCACGATATCTTACTGTTCCTCTTGCGTTTATGCAGGGGTTTGCATTTTTGACGCTTTTGCAACAAAACGGTATCGTACCTCCGTTGGAATTCGCTGCCATGATGACGAACGTTATGGTTATCGCAACAGGGTCACTTCTTCTTATGTGGCTTGGAGAACTTATCACCGAATTTGGTATCGGAAACGGAGTTTCGTTGATTATTTTTGCGGGCATCGTTGCAACTTTACCAAGTACAGTAAGTCAACTTATTTTCACATTTGATATTTCACAAATACCATTGTACTTAGGATTTGCTGCTGCTGCTGTTGCAGTGGTTGCTGGAGTAGTCTTTATTACTGAGGCGGAGAGACCTATCCCTATCACCTACGCACGGCAGACTCGTGGTGCAAAACAATCAGGTGGTATTTCTACCTATTTACCGCTACGAGTAAACCAAGCAGGTGTTATCCCAATCATTTTTGCACTTTCAATTCTTCTGTTCCCACAGGTGCTCGCAGCATTTTTTGTGAATAGTGCATTCCCAATTATTGTAACTATTGCAACAGCAATCACAAACGGACTTGCAAACCAGATGATTTATGGAAGTCTCTACTTTGCTATGGTCTTCTTCTTTACCTATTTCTACACTGCAATGACATTTGACCCAAATCGAATTGCTGACAACCTTCAAAAAAGTGGTGCATTTATCCCAGGAGTTCGACCAGGAAACCATACGTCAGAACACGTAGGAAACATTTTGACTCGGATTACACTTGTCGGCGCACTTTTCCTTGGTGGTATTGCCGTCCTTCCTATCATTATGCAAGGAATTACTGGTATTACGACACTAACTATTGGAGGAACCGCACTGCTTATCGCTGTATCTGTAGTGCTTGATATCGTAAAACGAATTGAGGCCCAGGTTTCTGTTCGCGAATACTAATTTCTTTTAGCTTTTTCAAAACACCTCACTGCCTTCAGGGAGGAGTTTTGAATTACGTAGAGATGTGGTGTAGCAAAAAACAAGACTGGATTCTAGCGTTTGCTTTGGTACACTCTTTGCATGTATGGAAAGAAACAAGTCTTGGTTATTGCAGGACCTACCGCAAGTGGAGAGAGCACGTTTACTCACGAACTCATAGATTCTTTTGAGAACTTTACAAAACTTGTTTCAGCAACGACCCGTAAACCACGGCTCAATGAACAGCATGGTATCGATTATTATTTCTTTACTAAAGATAAGTTTTTTAAGGAAGTTGAAGCAGGTAACATTATTGAGCACACACACGTAGCAAACAGAGATGCCTATTACGGTTCGTACAAACCAGATCTCGATGCGAAGCTCGTTAAACATCTTAATGTTATAGTAAACACTGATCCGAGAGGTGCTCAGTTTTTTAAAGATAATTACGGGGCAACAACAATTTTTTTGCAACCAAAATCTTTAGAGGTTCTCGAAGAGAGACTGCGACGTCGTGATCCAGATATTACAGAAGAAGAAGTGCACAAGCGCGTGTTGAGCGCCAAAAAAGAAATAGAAGAGGCACAGGGGCGATTCGATTATATGGTATGGAACACAGACGGAGAGTTTGCTGATACATTATTTGATGTGGTTGAGATTTTGAAGCAAGAAGGCTACAGTATTCCCGAATAACCAATATGCAATTGAATAATATAGTAATTATTTCTGGACCTTCGGGGGTAGGCGAAGACTCTGTTATTGAAGGCCTGCGCACTACTACAGCTATTAATCGCGTGGTCACTACAACAACTCGCGCACCTCGAAAAGAAGAAAAAGAAGGTCATCCATACTCTTTTATTTCCAAAGAAGAGTTTGAACAGAAAATAAAAGATGGAGAAATGGTTGAATGGGCTAAGCAATATAATGGAAATTTCTACGGAGTAACAAAAGAAGAGTTGCAACGCGTTAACGATTTAGAAGGAGTGGGTGTGTGGAAGATTGAGTATCAAGGCGTTATTACGGCCAAGAAGTTGTTTCCAGAAATTAAGGCGATTTTGCTTTCGGCAGAATCATTAGAGGTCCTTGAAGAGCGCATACGTAGTCGTGGCGAAGTGTCGGACAAATTTGTTGCTGAACGTATACAATATACGCAAGAATGGCTCAAACACGTTGATATATACGATTATACGGTTATTAATAAACAGGGGTTGTTACGCGAGACCATACAGGAGGTCGTGGACATTCTTCGTAAAGAACAGTATCTTTAAGGGCGTTATGAATGAAACAAAGGCAAAGACAGTTCTCTTTTTTGGGCCATCAGGTGCAGGAAAAGGAACGCAGGTGGAACTATTAAAGGAGCATCTTAAGAAGCAGTCAGAGAGGAAAATGGTATACATTGAAATGGGTGGATTGCTGCGCGGAATGGTTGCCCGTGGTGACCTAACTGGAAAACTCACAAATGAAATTATTTCAAATGGTAGGCTGATGCCGAGTTTTATGCCCATTTATTTAATGACGCAGTATCTTGTCGATCATTTTACTGGACAAGAACATATCGTTGCTGACGGAGTTACTCGGCGTGAAGGGCAGGCGCGTGCCTTTGATGATGCAATGGTATTTTACGGTCGAGAAGACTACGAAGTTGTTTCAATTGAGCTTTCTTCTGAAAAAATAATCGAACGACTGCTTGCCCGAGGTCGCAATGATGATTCTGAAGAAAAAATACAACGAAGAATTGATTGGTATAATAAAGATGTACTTCCTGCACTTGGGGTTATGGAAGGGCGCGGACGAACTATTCATCGAATTGATGGGGCTCCAGAAGTTGAGGAAGTACACCAAGAGATTTTAAAGGCATTGGAACTTACATGATTCTTCGAACAGAAACAGATCGAGATAACTTACGCGAAGGAGGGCGACGCCTTGCTACTATTTTACACCAGGCTTCAGAAAAAGCGGCTGCAGGTATAACGTTAAAGGAGATAGACGCATACATACTGTCGCTTATTGAAGAGTATGGTAATACGCCGTCGTTTACTGGGTATGGAGACCCACCGTTCTCTGGAGTATTTTGCTTGTCAGTAAATGACGGAATCGTACATGGCATTGCAAATGATTACGAACTCATTGAGGGTGATGTATTAAAAATTGATGGAGGAATTTGGCATGAAGGTTTGTGCACCGATTCGGCAATCACTGTAGGTATTGGGACTATCGCAAAAGAAGACCAAGAACTTATATGGGCAACGAAAGAAGCGCTTGATGCACAAATTGCTGTAGCAGTAGCAGGGAACACCATAGGAGATATCGGGCATGCTGCTGAAGCGATTGCAAAGAAACACGGATATGGCTATCCAAAAGAGCTCGGAGGTCATGGAGTTGGTTTGAAAGTGCACGAACCTCCCTTTATTGCCAACTATGGAAAGAAGGGGAGAGGCGAAGTGTTAAAAGAAGGTGACGTACTCGCGCTTGAGCCAATGTTTTCCCGAGGATCCGGGAAAATACGTCTTGCAAATGATGGGTGGCTCTACTCCATGGTAGATGGCTCACAAAGCGCACACTTCGAACACACTGTTATCGTGGGCGAAACAGAGGCAGAAGTAGTCACACAAGTGTAATACGAGGTTGTAATGATTAAGCGAGTTAGAGTTTATTTATTTCTCGCAGAATTGAACCTTAATATGATTAATTTTTTTACTAGACTGGGGCTAGATAGTTAAGCTGCACGATGTTTTATGAAGTAATCTTCTGGTGCATTAGTTATTGTTACTTGTATTCCCAATGAGAGCGCATACAAATCGTCATTTTTAAAACTTGTATACGTGCTAGTCCAGTTCATCGATCGATTTATTTCATATAAGTTCGTTAAGTACTCGACGGTCGCCGTAAACTTATTGGGAGCACTCTGATATTAATATCTACATCTCCTTTCGTGAGCAAACCAGGAGCAGGTGTTCAACCTACGTGTTGGATGTCCACAAAATAAAGTTGGGTCGAGAGTTTTTTTTGGTTCTCAAACAATTGGCTGGCATGTTCTCTGAAGTTGTCACTTTTTCGTAACCCTACTATTTTCAATGTTTGCATTCTAATCTTCATCCTCACCATTGTTTTGTATAGTAGCGATCAATCATTACATTTTGCTAAACTGTTTCAACCATCTGTGACCAAGGTCGAACCTTGGTCACAGATGGTTGACCCTTGATTAAAGACCTTGATTTGATGCCTTATCAACTATACCAATTAATTAGTATAGTTGGGACTGGATATGTAGGCAGATATGCAGATGGCTAGCTGTGTAAGGAGTGTGTAATAACTTGCAAAATGTGTGTACTAGTTATCGACACCAGTAGAAGGAAGTGCGATATACTATGTGTATGCCACATATTGAAGGAGTGACACCAGATGTATCTACAACAGAACCTGTTGAGCGGTTTCGTACGCCAGAGGAAGAACTTGCGTACTTGCGCGAACGTGTACGTATAAAAGAAACTGAACTCGAAGGCGAAAAGTCAGGTTTCGAGAAGGACAGAATTGCGAAAAGAGAAATTATCAAATATCACGATACTCCAGCTAAAGATGTTCTACACGACCGGTATCAAACCTCAGAAAGTCATATATTACGCGAAAAACTACGTCTCGAACCTGAAGAGCATGATGTACAGATTGACGAGCTTTTAAAAATGGTGGCAGATAAAGGTATTAAAAATACTCTTGCGGTGGTAAGTAAGATGGGTAGTGCACACCTTGAAGATGATTTACATCGAGCACTTATCCAGTATGTTGCCGAAGGTTTCCCAACACAGGATGTCCGCAAAGGTTCTGAAGATTGGAAGGCATTACACATGGTGCTCTATGAGGTCTCACTTCCAGCACAAACTGCAAACGACAAGAATAATCAAAACCAAGATCTTGAAAAACTGCTTGCATCTATGGAGCAATTTTATGCCGGGATGTTGAGTGTGATGGGTAAAGGAAAGTTACAGAAAAAGGATATTTTTTCTGTTGAAATTGCGGTCCATCAAGGAAGCGAAGAGGCGATTTTTTATGTCGGTGTTCCACGCAAAAAGAGAGATTTGTTTGAACGGCATCTTATTTCTATCTTCCCCAATGCGCAAATCGAAGAAGTGCGCAGTGATTACAATATTTTTAGCTACGGCGGCGTTCATGCTGGAGCGTACGGCGTGCTCGAAAGAAGTCCTGTGTATCCAATAAAAGAATATAAAGATTTTGTGCATGACCCGTTAAATATTGTACTTTCCGCATTTAGCAAACTTAAAAAACATGGAGAAGGGGCAGCTATTCAATTTATAATCGGAGATGATGGTGATTCATATAATCGGCAATATAAAAAAGTAGTTGATTATCTACGGGATGGGAAAAATGCGAAGAAGGCAATTAGGCACGGTACTTCGCCCTTTAGTGAGGCTATCGATGCTTTGGGAGAGAATTTGGTAGATATAGTAATGAACCGCTCAAAGAACACGCTCAACGATAAAGCTGTTGATCAGTTAACTCTAGAAACAGTTACCAAGAAGGTTAATAGCCGCATCGTTCCAGTGAACATTCGTATACTTGCTTCAGCACAAGAAGAGGGCCGAGCAGAGGACATTATTGAAAACATTGCATCAACATTCAACCAATTCGAGGAAGCTCAAGGGAACGCAATTAAGTTTATCCATGAACGTGGTGCAGCATTACGGAAATTTATGCACGCATTTACTTTCCGGACACTCAACTTTAAAAGGTTGCAGCCATTTTCGCTTACCGAACTAACTTCTATGTATCACCTTACAGGTCAAGGAGTTTCAACATCACGTGAACTTAAACAAACGCGTGCGAAACATGTTTCAGCTCCTATCGAAGTATCTGCAGATGATGCCGACCAAGAGCAGGTACGAAATGAAACTCAGTCAGCAACACCTACTCCTGTCGAACAGGTGGAAACAAAGAGCACTCAAACATCAGAAGCGAGAACGCAAAAACGCCGAGGTGTAATTCTGGGTAAGAACACGTTTGGTGGCACTGACACGACGGTCAAGTTCTTAGCGGAAGACCGCATGCGTCACTTCTACGAAATTGGACAAACGGGAACAGGTAAAACAAACCTGATGAAGAATATGATTATTCAAGATATTAAAAACGGGGAAGGTTGTTGTTACATTGACCCGCATGGTTCAGATATTGTTGATATTTTGGCGGCTATTCCACCTGAAAGACACGACGATGTTATCTATTTTGACCCGAGCTATACACAACGCCCGATGGGGCTAAATATAATGGAATATAACCCAGAGTTTCCTGAGCAAAAAACGTTTGTAGTAAACGAAATCTTCAGTATTTTTGAGAAGTTGTTCTTAGCAAAGTCGCCTGAATCACTTGGTCCGATGTTTGAGCAATATTTCCGCAACGCAGCACTCTTAGTGCTGGAAGGAATGCCAGTAGGTACCGCAACAATGGCTGATATTCCACGTGTGCTCGCTAACGATGACTTTAGACACAAATGTCTTGCTAACTCACAAAATCCGCTCGTAAATCAATTTTGGGAAGAAATCGCCGAGAAAGCTGGTGGCGAAGCATCGCTTGAAAATATTGTGCCGTATATTACAGCGAAAACTGATATTTTCTTGAGTAACTCAACAATGCGACCAATTATTACACAGGAAAAATCATCATTTAATTTCAGAGAGATAATGGATGGCCAAAAGATTCTGCTCGTGAATCTATCCAAGGGCCGGTTAGGAGACTTAAATGCCGAACTGCTTGGTTTGATTATCGTGGGTAAGTTCTTGCAGGCTGCACTGTCACGTGTTGATGCTGTTGCCAGTGGCAGTACAGACATCAAAGATTTTTACCTCTATATTGATGAGTTCCAAAACTTTACGACTCCATCTATTGCAACGATTCTTTCTGAAGCACGTAAGTATCGGTTGTCGCTTAATATCGCACATCAGTTTATCGCGCAGCTTGATGAGAAAATTCGTGACGCGGTATTTGGTAATGTGGGAACTAAATGTGTGTTCCGTGTTGGTAACGAAGATGCTGAGTTCTTAGAGAAACAGTTCCAGCCAGACTTTACTGCTGCTGATATTGTAGGCCTTGATAACTTTAATGCATACGTGGCACTCTTGGTTGATGGTAAACCAGTACGTCCATTCAATATGCACACATTACCCCCTGAACCTGTTGATTTCGGTACAATTGATCATATCAAACAACTTTCATATCAGCGATATGGACGCGAATCGGCAGAAGTCGAAGCGGCTATTGAAAAAAAATACGCAAAGAAGGAAACTGAACCAAAGAACGGATTGAATCCGTCTGACTTCATTTAAATTGAGTGAAGGAAAACGCTACACAAGAGAGTTAAATATGGTAGAGTTGCGCTATTATTTTGTAGATTTTTAGAATTACTATGGCAAACAAAAAAGAGAGAACACTTGTTATTATAAAACCAGATGGCGTACAACGAAGCCTTATGGGTGAAATTCTTGGTCGTTACGAACGCCTTGGCCTCAAGTTGATTGCGGCAAAGTTTGTGTTGCCAACTCCTGAAAAAGCAACAGAACACTACATGGTAGGTGGTGAAGAGTGGCTTGAAAATGTTGGGAAAAAAGCAGCAGCAGCGTATGAGAAAAAAGGATTAAAGTCACCGTATGCAACATCTCGAGAAAACGGCATGGCTATTCTTAAATCTAATGCATCGTACCTTGCATCAGGTCCAGTGTTGGCAATGGTATGGCAAGGAGCTCACTCTGTTGAAGTGGTACGCAAAATAACTGGTAGCACTGAACCTCGTACTTCTGACATTGGAACTATTCGTGGTGACTACATGCTCGACTCATACCAAATGGCAGATACTGATGAACGTTCAATACGAAACCTTATTCATGCCTCAGGTGAGGTTGATGAGGCAGAGAAGGAAATTCCAATCTGGTTTAATGATGATGAACTTATCGAATATCGAATTGCACAAGAGCGAATACTGTACGATGCAGACTTTGGTGGTATCCTTGAGTAAGTAATCTAAAAAACATATGGTACTCACAAGAGGTGACATGGACAAAAAAATAATTGAAGCAGCAAATTACCTTAAGAAGAAGGTGGTTGAAATGGAGAATTCGGAAAACACTGGTATAGGAGAGGGTAGACAGCGGGCTCATATAAAGCTTGAGGAATTAAAAGGCGTGTTTTCATATTTTGAGAAGGACTTGAAAAATCGAGAATAGTTTCCAGGTTCCCTTTCCTCCATTCGTGCTATAATGAGAAAAGCCGGAGGGCATTCCTGCTTAATTGCATTTACAGGGAGATTGAATTGTTCACTACCGTGGTAGCTGATACTGAAATCACCCACCTGGTATTCTCCAGGTATGCCCACGGCACGTAAAAACTCGCTAGATTCTAGCGAGTTTTTACGTGCCGACACAAAGAGACATGATAGAATACATGTTACATGCAGAAGAACCAATCGAAACTTACCTTTGTCGGTGGCGCAGGGACTGTTACAGGCGCTAACTTCTTATTTGAAACAGGGAAGAAACGCGTACTTATAGATTGCGGTATGCTCCAGGGTTTTACACAAAGAATGAACGAGAATTACGAAGATTTCCCGTACAATCCTTCAACGATAGACGCAGTATTTGTAACCCACGCACATGCCGACCACATAGGGCGCATTCCTAAATTAGTACGAGATGGTTTTCGGGGAACCATTTACTCAACTTCAGCAACTCGAGATCTTGCGGAGGTTATGTTTGCTGATGCAGTTCGTATTTTGCGAGATGAGGCAAAGAAACTAGGAGTTCCTCAAATGTATGAGGTGCAAGACATCGAACAAACATTAACGTTGTGGCAAACACGTAATTACCACGAATCGTTCGATATGGGCGATGACGTTGCTGTTCGATTTCTAGATGCAGGACATATTTTAGGAGCCGCTATGGTCGAATTTACGCGACGTGGAAGAAAGTTTGTTGCATCAGGAGACTTAGGGAACTCTCCTGCACCACTATTACGAGATACCGAACCCGTTGTTGGCGCACACTACTTGTTAATGGAGAGTGTATACGGTGATCGTGTGCATGAAAACAGAGAAGACCGAGTTAGTTTACTACGTGATGCGATTATGGATACTCATAAAAATACCGGTACGTTGCTTATACCGTCTTTTGCGATGCAGCGCACACAACTACTGCTGTATGAGATAAACAAAATGGTTGAACAAGGTAGTGTGCCAGCAATACCAGTGTACTTAGATTCACCTCTTGCGAGCAAGGTGACCGATATATATAGGAAACATACCAATTTATTTAACGACAATGTACAAAAAGAAATTGCAGCAGGGGATGATATTTTTGAATTTCCGCGTTTCACTATAGTGCGCGATGCGAAAGAATCTCATTCGCTGTTACGTGCACCATCACCAAAGGTCATTATCTCAGCTTCAGGCATGTCTGTTGGAGGGAGAATAATTATGCACGAAAAAAGACTACTCACTGATAAGAACACGACAATTTTGTTTGTAGGGTATCAAGGAGTGGGTACGCTCGGGCGACGTATTCAAGATGGAGCACAGAATGTGACCATCGAAAAAAAGAAAGTTCGCGTAAGAGCGCGACGTCAAACCATTCGTGGATTTTCAGCACATAAAGACCGAGAAGGACTCATAGATTTTGTAGAAAATTCATCTGAAACTCTTGAGGGGGTTTTTGTAGCAATGGGTGAGCCCAAATCGTCGTTATTTCTAGTACAGCGATTACGTGACTTTCTTTCAGTGCCTGCTAGTGCTCCCGAGCGGGGGGATATAGAGATATTAAACTTTTAATTATGAAGCAACATCAGATACACATATTGCTAGGAATTCTTGGGCTCTGCGCACTAGCTCTTGTTGCGTCTTTATATGGATTTTATCGTGGGCAGCAGAAAAATAAAGTTGTATCAACTCAATTACAACAAGCGCAGGTGCAGATAGAGGATCTCGCACGTACTCTTGAAAATAAAAATGAAGAAATAGAAGTGCATAAAGAACTGCTACGCAGTGTTCGACAAGAGGTTACGAACTCGAATTACGATCTTTCCCAAATGCTGTCACTTATAGAGTCAGCAACACAAACAGTAGAAGATATAAAGAAACTTGAAGAAGCTGACACTGAGTTGCTTGCAAAATATTCAAAAGTTTTCTTTCTTAATGAATATTATGAACCTGCACAACTCGCGTATATACCGAGCGATTTAGTTTCCTCCGACAACAATCAGCAAATTTCATCCGAAGTCCTACCGTTTTTGCTTTCTATGACGACTGCTATGAAAAGTAGTGGATTACAGCCGCGTATTATTTCTGCATTCCGTTCATTTGGATATCAGGGCAATCTCAAGCAGAGCTACGCAGTTACTTACGGCACGATAGCAGCGAATCAATTTGTTGCTGACCAAGGTTATTCTGAGCATCAGCTTGGTACTACTATCGATATGGTGACTGCATCAATAGGTTCAGACATGCTTGCTTTTGATACTACACCTGAGTATATGTGGATGCTGCAAAATGCATACAAATATGGATTTATACTTTCGTATCCTGAAAACAATGAGTACTATGAATTTGAACCATGGCATTGGCGTTTTGTGGGAAAAAAATTAGCGACAGATCTGTATAATAAAGGTACGACTTTTTATAATACGCCACAAAGAGATATCGATACGTATCGGCTTACTATGTTCGAAGAATAAGTATGTTTAAGTTAATATATTCAATGTTCGATGAGTTCCATGAGATAGTGGGGTGGGTGGGTATGCTTTTGATACTACTTGCGTACGCAGCTATTAGTCTTGGGTTTATTACATCAGGCACTCTTGAATATCAGATGATGAACTTAGTTGGTGCCGCAGCGCTTTTGTATTCGGCAGCAAAAACAAAATCATA
>DCYW01000002.1 GCA_002331185.1 Patescibacteria group bacterium UBA2100
CTTCGGTGCGCCAGCGCCCTCCAGCGCTGAGCCCCGTCTTCCTGCACACCAAATCAAGCTTGGCTTCCTGAGCATCATTGAGGTTGTCTGCGTTTTTCCAATATCCGCACGTGTATGCCAGATATTTTCCCAGCATTATTTTGTATAAATCATTGCCTTTATCGTAGTGCGCTTCGCCGACCTCAAACGCTCTATCTTTTTGACCCATGCTCAAAAGTGCGGTTACCGCAACTCTAAACGCAATACTAAAATTACCCCTCACTTTTTTTCTAGTTCAGCATTGAGTAACTTGGTAAAAAATTCATCTAATTTCTCGCAATCCCACCAACCATCCATATAAGCTTCCCCGAGTCGAAGTGAGCCCTTTTGCAATATCCGATGATATAATCGCTCATCATGCACCTGCGGATCATGTGGTTCACTGCCGTTTACTGTAATATCCGCGCTTTGCAGCAATTCTTTAACTGTATCATTTGCTCGACTCATACAGTTTTTGGTGTGCGCCACATGACATGCTCATAAATACTCGACCACACAAATCCAAAGCTTGCTGCAAAGAGCAGTTCCTCAAGTGGCACCCCTGTAATAAAGATACCAATGAGCGCTTGCTGATTCCAGACTGATTCAACATATCCAGGGAAAAATATGAGTAGTGACAGAAAGTACCCATAGTAGAGAGCTGTGAAGATGCCCGCACTTACCAGCATTTTTACCTTCAAGTCTGGCCGGCAAAACCACGCGGCAAAACCACCGATCGTGAGTGCAATGATTGCTGAATAAATGGGGTTGAGATCAGTGAGAGCGTAAAGCATAGCAAACATAACCGGCCCAGAAAGAAGTGCCACGTAATGGAAACGATGTCGTGCCTGTCTCTGAACGGCCTCCGGAATTTCCTCGTAACCCACTTTGAAGAAATAATCGTAGACTACAACTGCGATTCCACCGACACCAAACGAGAATAAAAGGCTTTCGATATCAAAGCCTGTCATTACGGCCAGATCAAACAACGACGGGGGAGACCAATACTCAGGCACAAAGACGGGTTCGGTGAGTCCAAGAAGTGATGTGGCAAGACTGACTCGAAACATTTTTTTCTTGCTGTCTCTATCTTTCAGGCTGAGATATAACACAGCCCAGATAATGAGCAGGAAGAAGCTCCATATTAGCCAAACGTATTGTGTGAGTTCAAACATAACTGCTTAAACGTTAGGTGATAAAGTAGTACCTAGATTTATAATTTAATCCGCTTGAGTCGAAGCGCGTTTAAGAGCACGCTGATAGAACTGGCTGCCATCGCCCCAGCGGCGATAATCGGGCTGAGTAAGAAACCGAAGAATGGGAACAGAAGACCCGCGGCAACCGGAATCCCGGCAGTATTGTAGACAAACGCAAGGAATAGATTTTGTTTTATGTTACGCATCGTACCGCGACTGAGTTTTATTGAAGTCACTGCGTCCAGGAGGTCACTCTTGATAAGTACAATATCCGCGCTTTCAATCGCGACGTCAGTGCCGGCGCCAATTGCGATACCGATGTTAGCTTGCGTTAAGGCTGGGGCATCGTTGATGCCGTCGCCGACCATTCCAACATTCATTCCTTTTTCCTGAAGACTTTTTACGTGATTAGCTTTATCCTCTGGCAATACTTGGGCAAATACACTTTCTGGAGCAATGCCAACTTTTCGGGCTATCGCTTTGGCAGTTCGTTCATTGTCACCCGTTATCATGAACACCTCTATATTTTCTTTTCTGAGTTTTTCAATTGCTGAAGCCGAACTTTCTTTGATTGTGTCAGCAACAGAAATAATTCCCAGTAGCTTTTCGCTATCCGCAAACAACATAACGGTATTGCCATCTTCTTCCAAAGACTGAATCGCCTCAAGTTTGTCCTCAAAAGCAATATTTTTCTCACTCATGAGTTTTCTTGTACCGATGTAGTAGGTTGTACCGGCAATGGAACCTGAAAGACCGTGACCGGGAATTTCTTCAAATTTTGAGACATCTGTAAGTGCCATCTCTTTCTCTTTTGCATATTTTACAATCGCTTCAGCGAGTGGGTGTTTGGAATTTTTTTCGATTGATGACGCGAGCGTAACAAGTTCTTCTTCACTCAAATCGGTAAAACTCTGGGCGCCGGTAAACGCCGGTTCACCTTTTGTGATGGTGCCCGTCTTGTCGAGTACAAGCGCGTTTATCTTTTGCGCTTGTTCGAGCGCCTTAGCACTCTTAATCAAAATGCCATTTTCAGCACCAAGGCCGGTTCCAACCATAATAGAGGTTGGGGTCGCAAGGCCGAGCGCACATGGGCACGCAATAATGAGGACGGTAATCAAGATAGTGAGTGCAAACAGAAAACTAGCCCCGAAGACAAAGTACCAGAGGGTAAACGACACAATTGCAATCGCAATAACCGTCCAGACAAAGTACCCCGAGATAATATCCGCCAGCCGCGCAATCGGCGCTTTTGAACCCTGTGCCTCCTGAATAAGCTTGATGATTTGTGCGAGCGCCGTATCCTTCCCTACCTTAAGAGCCTTAAACTGTATAGCACCAGATTTGTTGATAGTGGCTCCAATAACAGAATCGCCAACTTTCTTATCTACCGGCACACTCTCACCGGTAATCATACTTTCATCAATACTTGTTGTACCCTCCACGATCTCGCCATCAACCGGAATTTTCTCACCTGGGCGCACAATGATGATGTCGCCGACCACCAAGTCCTCGATAGGTACTTCCTCTTCTTTCCCATCGCGAAGTACGGTAGCTGTCTTTGCCGCAAGGTCCATAAGCTTTCGGATCGCTTCAGAGGTCTTGCCTTTAGTCGCTTCTTCAAGATATTTACCTAGCAAAATAAGTGCGATAATAACACCGGCGGTTTCGAAATACAGATCTTTTACAAATGAATAGTCCCCGCCAATAATTGCATAGATAGCATAAAGTCCATAGAGATAAGCTGCCGCGGTACCAAGACCAATGAGTGAATCCATATTTGGAGTACGCTTCCATAGGTTGTATAAACCAACAGTGTAGAATTTATAACCAGCGATAACTACTGGTATGGAGAGTATAAGTTGTGCCAACGCAAAACGTACTGGGAATTGAGCTGGATTCAAGAAGCCAACAATCAAACTTTCATTGATTATCTCGCTCATTGCCAAATAAAGAATGGGGATGGAAAAAATCGAAGCTATGATGGTTTTCCTCTTCAGTATTTTTATTTCCTGTTCCTTGGCTTTCTTTTCCTTTTCGTATATGTCTTCACCCTCTTCAGCAATGATTGCCTCGTACCCTGCCTTATCAACAGCCGACTTAAGTTCATCAAGTTTGACGACCGCCGGATTATATGAAAATTTTGCGTAGGAGTTGGCAAAGTTTGTATCGACATTTTTCACACCGGAAAATGCTTCGAGTGCATCCTTAACAACACCGGCACAATGATCCGAACCCATGCCGATCACCTTAAACTCCGCATCGAGATAGTCCTCGTCCATCAGTGTGTAGCCGGTATGTGCCACCCTTTCTTCGATCTCTTTGGGACTTGTAACGGACTCATCAAAACACACCTCGCACCCTTCTGTTGCATAATTTACATATGCTTCACTTACCCCTTCGATGCCCCGGAGTGTCTTCTCTGTTGTCTGCGCACAACTCGCGCAGTGCATCCCGAGAATTTTATATGTTTTCTTTTTCATAACTCTTATTATAGTACTTTTACCTGTTTTTAATAAAATCTATCTCCTCTAACGCCTTTTCTTCAAGACATTCTGTCTCAATCTGTATGGTGGAGAAATATATGCCAAACTCATCGGCAAGCAATTTGTATATCTGTTTCTGCACACGAGTACTATCTTCCACGTTCGTAATCTTCACGTGAGCGGATACGATGTTCTTTCCACTCGTTAACGCCCATGCATGCAGATGATGCATATTTTCAACTCCGGATATTTTTTCAATGGCAGCTTTTACTGCGTTAATATCCAAATCTACTGGAATATTTTCTAAGAGAATATGCAGCGCATCTTTTACAATTTTCCACGATGCCCAGAATAATACAAGTCCAAACGCCATTCCAAGGAGCGGGTCGATTGCCAGAAATCCGGTAAATTGAATGACAAGTGCCGAAACTATAATAATGAGACTGCCTACAAATGTCTGAATAATATGCCAAAATGCCCCTCTCATATTCAAGTTTTCTTTCTGCCCTTGCCACATGAGACGCATAGATATGATTTCAGTAACTAGCCCCCCAAAAGCAATGAGAAGCATAGGACCGGTTTCCAGCTCAATGGGATTTTGTAGTCGCATAGCGCCCATCCACATAACGAGGAGTGCCATACCAAAGAGGAATACTCCATTCAACAATGCGCCTATGATTTCAGCACGCATAAGGCCGTACGTCTGAAACTGTGTGGCGGTTCGTTTGGCATAATATCCTGCAACCACCGCAATCAGCACCCCACCAACAGCTGAGAACGTATGAAACGCGTCTGAGATAACTGATATTGAGCCAGTCCAAAACCCAACTCCGAGTTCAATGACAAAATAGATTCCCGTAAGCCAGCCAGCTATCTTAAGTGCACGTGTATTTCCTCCGTCAGAGGAGAGCGGTATATGTGAATTGTGGGAAGGTTGAGTTTGATTTTTTTCACTCATTTTCAGATTTTTCATTATCAGTATCTTTTTGAAGCCTGCGTTCATAATATCAACACAATACTCTTCTTCTATCATTTCCTAGAGACCGCGTATTTGGCCGGCAATTATTTTGAGGCGTCTATCCAGTTTCTTTTTTACATCTTGTTTCATCGTAGTATGATACCCCTATGGGGTATAAAGTGTCAAGCGAGGAATTTGTAATTTTATCGGTGCGTTATCGACAAATTACAGGATAAATATTATGACTGTTGTATAGAGGATAGCGCCAAGGGCAAAGTATAGTGGCGATCCTCTGTCCCTAGAAGGTATTACATCTATCATCGTTATGTAGAAAAATCCCCCTACCGCAAACGCAAAAAGTGCGTGGTACAAAGAAACTTCGTTAACTGAGGTAAACGCTGCAAGAAAAACACCCAACAGTGCCGCTCCTGAAAGTAGCCACCTGAATACTAATCGATATCGAACTTCAGTATGCACCTCTTCAAACGACACCAATCCAACTGCTGCATAAAACGCAAGCGGGATAAAGAAAAGTACACTTTCCGCCAGATCATTTTGTGCCATTACGTACAAAACCGAGCCGATAATGGTGTAGTATGTAAATAGAATCCAAAAATGGACCATGCTGTGAAGAAAGTGCCAGCCTTCGCCATCTCCATGAAAATGACGGTACGCAAACTTTTCAAGCACATGCACCGACACAAAACCCGCCAGAAGTATAATGTACAGACTGGAGCCAAAGTGGTCTGCCCTTTCGGATACATCTGGAAGTAGAAACACAAATGAGTACGCCACTGCTGTACCTGCGGCAAAAGAAACAGCTAACTGACGAAAAGAGCCCGTAAGAACAAATTTTTCGTTCCAATAGTGAATAATGCCGAGTACGCCGGCAATAACGATACTTACGGTAAGTGCGGTTGTCATATTTTAAAATTCTCAAATATCATATACTAATTATATACTGCCTAAATTTGAATGACTACTAATAAACTACCCCACAGCAGAGCTGACGGGGTATTACCTTCGTTGTTCATCAGAAGAGCGTTAGATTTTGATGATGTATCTGATGATAATTCTTAATGCCTTGTTTCTTTACGTAATTCTCAAGCATGGATAAATTACCGTATTGACCTACAGTATTGATGTAATAGCCATCTGTCCAGAACTGTCGTCCCCACAGAAATGTTTTTACTTCTGGATGTTTTTCAAACATTTTCTTTGCGGTAATGCTTTTGATAGCTTTGACCATTCCTGAAATCACTATATTATCTGAGGAATTTATTAAACCTCCAGAACCCCCTTTTTCCATATTCAAAAAACTAACCCCCGCCCCAAAAAGAAAAGGAATACTGCAAAGAGGGTTCTGGAGGGCGCTGGCGCACCGAAG
>DCYW01000021.1 GCA_002331185.1 Patescibacteria group bacterium UBA2100
TGATAAGAATAAAAACATTGCAGAAAATATTGGAAAGAACCTTGTTGGTGCACACTTATGGAAGGCTGTTTCTAAAGGGTCGTACAATTTTAAACCTGGTGCTCATAATAATGATAAGAAACTTCTTGCTGCATATAATGCCGTATGGGATAAGCTTTATGAGGCAAGCGAAAAGGTTGAAATACCTGCTAAGAAAGCAGAGCTGCTTAAACGAGCAAAAGCCGATCAGCGCAAAAGCATATCTGTACAGCTAATCGAGGCAGGCTCAAGTGAAGCGGAGATTGAAAGTAAGATAAAGGAAGGTTGGAATCAGTATCTTGCTCATTTGCGTGCTGTTGAAGTTGAAGAAGAGTTGAAGAGTTCGAGAGCTGATACACATGATGGATTGAAACAGATAAATGAGCTCTTCAAGCCAAGTAGTGAGCGCATAGTGCCAACGGCAGCAGTGCGGCAGAGTGAAGTCCGTAAGTATGCAAGTCGGCTGCATAAGCTGTACGAAAGTTCGAAAGGCACTCCAGGAATTAGTGCTTCTTTCGACTTCAGAACCCAAAGATTCCAAGTTAACGTCGCGAGATGGCTGAAAGGTACGTTTATTGGAAGAAAGACGCTTAGCCCACAACAGATGGATGAATTTCTACGAGAGTTTATCGCGAAGCAAAGAGAGAAGATTAACAAAAGATCACAAAAAGAGGCCGCTCGTGGAAGTAAAGTAGAAACTCCAGAGGAGCAACAGGAGACACCCGAAGAAACGCCAACAACTACGCAGCAGAACACTACCGACCAAGGACAGTAGCTTTTACGGCGTCTAGTTGTTTCAATACCTGTCTATATTGACAGATGGGCATTTAAGTGAGATGCTTCTATATAGAAGATAAACTCCCTAAATAGGTAAGGAGAGGAGAAATGAGATACGCTAAAATTGGTTCAGCAGCGGTATTGTTGCTGGTTTACGCTTGGACTTTTCTGCTCCCTCGGGGGCTCGATGAGGTAGGGGTGTGGCTCGTGGTAATTTTGCTCACTTCAATATTCTTGGGGTGGGGCATCCTCCTTCGTTCTGAGATGTACAAAGGAGGTATGTTTGAGTCTATTAGTGCAGCTGTTGCATTTTTAGTACTCTTCTCTTTGCTGGGATCATACTATCGTGTAGTGTGGTTTGAAGAGCCGTTGCTTTTAGCAATTACTCTCTTCTTTCTACTTGGCCCCACTATCGTTTCTATCAAATGGCTACTCTTCACAAAAGAGTAGCAAAACAAAAGTAGCCGCGCCCTTCGGGACGCGGCTTTTTCTATACAATTTTGCGTTGATAAAAGTGCTCACATACGCTATAGTTGTGCCACAAATTCGCTGAGGCGGAGTTTTTTTATGGAAATACGAAACATTGCAATTATTGCCCATGTTGACCACGGTAAGACAACTCTTACTGATGCTATTCTTGCACAAACAGGAACAGTAAAAGAGGGTGTTTCTATGGACTCTAACGATCTTGAAAAAGAACGAGGAATTACTATTTATGCCAAAAACACCAGTGTGTACTACAAGGATACAAAGATAAATATCCTCGATACTCCAGGTCACGCCGATTTCGGCTCAGAAGTAGAGCGTGTACTGCGCTCAATCGATTCAGTGCTTCTTGTGGTGGATGCAGCAGAGGGTCCTATGCCGCAAACGAAGTTTGTGTTAAAGAAATCGCTTGAGCTTGGGCTTAAACCAATCCTTATTTTAAATAAAATTGACAAACCAGCTGCGGACGTTGATAAAGCAGAAGAGTTGGTATACGAGCTTTTCTTAGACCTTGGAGCAACCGATGAGCAGCTTGATTTTACAACGCTCTACGCTATTGGGCGTGACGGTGTGGCAAAGCGAACTATGGATGATAGTGCAGTAGACCTGAATCCAATTCTTGATGTTATTCTCGAAAAAGTACCTGCAGCTTCAGGAGAAAACCTAAAAGATAAGCCGCTCTCTGCACAGGTATTTAATCTTGCATACGATAACTTTCTTGGACGAATGGGTATTGCACGCATTTACGACGGTACCATTAAAGACACACAAGAACTCTTTATTAAGGATGCAGAAGGAAAGCAATTTAAGGGGAAGATTGTGAAGCTCTTCACCTTTGAAGGTATTGAGAAGAAAGAAGTATCTGAAGCAAGCGCCGGAGATATTGTAATGATTGCGGGGATTCCTGAGATTTTCATTGGGCAAACATTACTTAACGAAGAAGGGGGAACTGCACTCCCTGCAATTACTGTAGATGAACCAACTATTTCTTTGTTTATGTTTGTAAACGACTCGCCCTTTGCTGGTCGTTCAGGTAAATATGTAACCGGACGACAGATTCGGGAGCGACTTGAGAAAGAACTTGAAATCAACGTAGGACTTCGTGTTGAGTTTACTGAAGGAGGACGCATGAAAGTATACGGACGTGGAGAACTCCACCTTGCAGTTCTTATTGAAAATATGCGTCGTGAAGGGTACGAGCTAGCTGTGTCGCAACCAGAAGTAATTTTCAAAGAAGTCGAAGGGAAAAAGCACGAACCATACGAAGATGTCAGTATTTTAGTCCCAGAGCAGTTTTCTGGTTCTGTTATCGAAAAGCTTGGTAAACGACGAGGCGTAATGACAAGCATGGGGCAAGAGCATGGGGAAGTGCGCCTTACGTTTGAAGTGCCAACTCGAGGTCTTCTTGGCTACCGTAATGAATTAGTTATTGATACAAAAGGAGAGGGGATTATGACTTCAATTTTTAGTCAATTTGGTCCATATGCAGGTGAAATTCAAAAAACAGAACTTGGTTCTATGGTCTCTATGGCTACAGGAAAGGCACTTGGTTTTTCGCTCGCCAATCTTCAAGAGCGCGGGGCGTTGTACATTGGTGCAACAACTGAAGTATATGAAGGTATGGTTGTGGGGAATACTTCAAAGGGTGAAGATATGATGGTAAACCCAACTAAAGGAAAACAGCTTACTAACATGCGTGCTTCAGGTTCAGATGAAAATATTAAAATTACTCCACCACTTGACCTTACTCTTGAGAAGGCAATGGGATTTATGCGCGATGATGAATATCTAGAAGTTACGCCAGACGCTATTCGTTTACGAAAACAGTATCTTACAGAAACAGAACGGAAAAAGAAGAAATAGAAAACGGATGACGATAATAAAAATCGTCATCCGCTCTTATTTGTGGACAAGATAAGATGTCTCATCCACATCCGACGTGGTAGCACGTTCCATACGGTGGTGTGTTTTGGCGACACAGCCGCATAGCATTGTTCTGTGCAATGTACACGTTCGGATGGTTCCACCACCATCGACCGCCGAGATCATTCTCGACATAACACACTGCAGCGACCTGAATTTCTTCTTGCGAAGGAATTGGAGTCGCTGCTGGTTCTGTTTCAACGATGATAGATTCCTGCAAGCTTGCGCCTGCAGTGGAAACGGAGAGAGAAAGCGCCAAAGCACCAGTAATCCCCAAAATTGCTCTTGATCTCATGAGATCCTCCTTTTGTTGAGCTTTTTGATACTACGTTTTGACTCCC
>DCYW01000006.1 GCA_002331185.1 Patescibacteria group bacterium UBA2100
TTCATTCTTAAAATCTTCCATACTAAATTTATTACATTCTTTCGGGTGTCTCTATACCAAGTAGCCAAAGACCTTTTTTTAATGTCGCCCCTACTGCCTCGGTTAAGCCAAGCTTATAATTCTGTGCATCACTGCCATCGAGCACTTGCTCGTTTGCATACCAGCTATTGTAGGCACTAGCTAAGTCAGATAAATAATTTGCAACGTAATGTGGCTCATATTCATTTGCCGCTCGCTCTACCGCTTCTGGGAACCTGTAAAGTAGCTGCTCCACCGCAACGATTGCCAAACCTCCTCTGGACGAAATTTCTGGAGTAGCTTCATTCGCTTTTTGCAGAATAGACTGGGTGCGTGCATATGTATATTGCAGGTACGGTCCTGAATCTCCTTCGAATGAAAGAGCTTGCTCCATGTCGAACACAATATTCTTCCCCATACCCACGCGAGCAATTGCATATTTTATTGCACTCACAGCAACGTGCTCTGCGACCATTTCATCATCAACTCGATTATTTTCTTGCATGCGTTCGTGTGCACGTTCGCGTACTGAATCAAGAATATCTTCTGCAAGTGGCACATTGCCACTACGCGATGATATTTTTCCCGTAGTTAATTCAAGGCGCCCGTGCTGAATGTACTCTGATTTCTCTGCCCACTCCTTATTAATTAATTCTGCTGCTTTTTTAACAAGCTGAAAATGATGCTTTTGCTCAATGTCGGTAATGGTAATAGATGTATCGAATGTGTATTTATCAAACTTAAGGCTCAATAACCCTATATCCTTCGCTAAATACGTACCAAAGCCTGCTGAGTTAATAAATACGTTATCAAAAAGGCCATGTTCTGAACCTCGAAAAATGATTGCCCCATCCGATTCCTCAAACACTCTCGGTGTGTGTTTTTTAATAATCTCCTTCCCTTCTTTCTCTGCCTCCGATTCAAAAATCAGTTCATCGAACTCCGACCCAAGCCGGCTCGTAATGGCCGTGAAGTAATCAAGTGACAGAGCCCGTCCTTTTTCATATACACTCCAGAACTGCGTGTCAGTTTCCTGGTTGTAAAGCGATGCGTTTATCTCATTTATTTCCTTCTGAATCTCTTCGTTTTCTTTATATTGCGCCACACCGTGTGCGTACGCTTCGCCAATTCGCGCAACAGTAATGTCGTCTTGCCACCCCTTATCTAAAATAGCCCACACTGCTTTAGCTATACCTGGCGACACATCAGAAGGATACGAGAGAGGCACCACAGTAGTACCAGTAGCACGAAAGATGCGAATGAGTGACTCACCGAGTGTATTGTTTACAAGGTGTCCAATATGAAATGGTTTAAACAAGTTTGGTGAACTGTGCTCAAAGAGCATTGTTTTTCCTGCATCTCTTGTAGTTTTTCCCCACTCTTCGCCTTGTTTAAGGATTTCTTTTGTTTTTTGTGTGAAAAATGTACTGGCGAGATAGAAGTTTATGAACCCAGGTCCTGCAACTTCTACTTTTTCAATATACTCATGTTCTTCAATTTTTGAAACAATCTCCTCTGCAAGCTCACGTGGATTCTTTCCCACCTGCTTTGCAAGAACCATAGCGATGTTGCATGAAAAATCACCGTGCAAAAGGTCGTTTGGGTGCTCAAGAACTACCTCCCCTTCAAACCCAAGGGAGGTAAGCGTTTCGGATACTAAATCTGTAACTTCTTTATTAATCATACTATCGATCATCCCCTTCGGTTGCGAGAACATTTCGATTTTGACGATCTTGCAATTTCTTTACATTCTCTTGCGCAACATCTTCAAGGGTTACACCCAGAACACGTGCCATTTGTGAAAGGTACCACAAAACATCTCCCATCTCTCTTTTCAAATCGTTTACTTTATCTTCCGAAATGACCCCTTTGTCATTCCTGTATATCTTTTTAATTTTTTCTACGACTTCCCCCGTTTCCCCTGCAAGACCAAGAGCTGTGTATATAAGCTCATCTACATCATCGTGCTCAAATATCGCAGTTTCTGATGCTTTATCCTGATACTCGTTCATTTCCATGGTTTTTATATTATTTAATAATATTGTCTTGTACAGCATTCCAAGTATCTAGCACCACCTTATCAAGTGGCTGCTCTGCATCGATAACTATACCCCCATCAACTTTCGTCATAATAAATTCTTTTAGTCCTCCATTTACTTTTTCATGGAAATTAATCTTGCGCTTATCGAAATGATTGAGTTCTCCAGCTCTACCTTTTGCTCGTGCAATACCCACCTTAGGTGCTACGTCCAAAAGAATGTACGCATTAGGTACATAATCACCGAGGAAATGCTCCCGTATCTTCCAAAATAATTCAACTAGCTGGATTTGCTCTTGAGCAATCAGCTGATAGGCGTACGTTGAGGAATCAAATCTATCGCAAATAACAACCTTTCCTTCAGCAAGAGCAGGGGCGACCGTTTTCTTAATATGATCTCTTCGCGCTGCCCAGAAAAGAGCGAATTGGGTTTCAGCATCAGATGTTTTAGCATCGTCCGAAAGCACAAGTTCGCGAATTTTTTCCGCATAGAGAGAACCTCCAGGTTCTCGTGTATAAATAGCGCCCCATCCAAACTGTTTAACTATTTCCTTCGAGACAGTTGTGGTTCCTGAACCCTCACCTCCATCAATAACAATAAATGTCCCTTTTTTTGCCATACATCAAAACTTATTTTTCCACATCATAGATTCCTTCGGAAGTTCTTGTTGTCCAGAATATTTTGCCGACACTTTTTTATTGTAAGGATTCATTGTATTACCCTCTACGACGTAATAAATAAGTTGCCCTATCGGCATCCCCTCATATACGCGCACTGGTTTACTTACTGAGATTTCCAACGTCCAATACCCACAAAAACCAACGTCACCTTTTCCTGCGGTTGCATGAATATCAATCCCTAAACGTCCCGTGCTCGACTTTCCTTCGAGAAATGGTACGTGCTTGTGTGTTTCTGTATACTCCTGTGTACTCCCAAGATAGAGTTCGCCTGGCATCAACACAAATCCGTCTTGCGGTATTTCAAAATGATTAACCTCATTATGTTTCTTTGCATCTAAAATATCATCTGTGTACTGAGCAAGGTGTTTGCTTAAGTGTACGTCATATGAGTTGCTCCCTAGCATTTCTTTTTTAAAAGGAGTAATGACGATATCGCCACGCTCAACTGCCTTGAGTATTTCTGAATCAGACAAAATCATAATTACACTGCCATAGGCGCTTTAATAGTCTCTTGCGGAGAATAGTTCTCCAACTTTACGTCTTTCATAGTAAAATCGTTAATGTTTACAATATCTTTATTGAGCCACAATGCTGGTAATGCGTCAGGTGTTCTTGTGAGCTGTTCCTTCACTGCATCAAAATGATCGTGGTAAATATGCGCGTCGTTAAACGTAAACACTGCTTCATGTGGTGTAAGGTCTGTTACCTGAGCTATCATCGACAGAAGTATTGAGTAGCTTGCGATGTTAAAGGGTACTCCAAGAAACATGTCACAACTTCGTTGATTCATATGCAAAGAAAGTGTGCCCTCTGCTACGTAAAACTGAAAGTCTCGATGGCATGGTGGTAACGCCATCTGATCTAGCTCCCCTGGATTCCAGGCAGACACAATAAGGCGCCTATCGTACGGATTTGTTTTTATTCGCTCGATAACATCTGCAAGCTGATCAATTTTCTCTCCTTTCGAATTTGTCCAGTCTCGCCACTGCACACCATATACACGACCTAGATCTCCTTCAAATTGCGCTTTTGATTTCCAATAATCCGCTTCGGCATTGGCAGTCCAAATTGTCTTTTTCTCAGAATCTCGTGTGTCGTACAGTATCTCTGCAAGGCGTCGCTCATCATTTGAACCTTCAATAAACCATATAAGTTCTGAAAGAACTGATTTAAAGGCAAGTTTTTTTGTTGTCACCGCAGGAAAACCTTCCTCTAAGTTAAAACGCATCTGGATAGCAAACGATGAACGTGTCCATCCATTACGCCCCTCACGGTCAACGCCATTCTTCATTATATGATCGAGTGCATCGAGATATTGTTTCATGTAAAAGGGATTATATCATTTGCATACGGTATCCGTACCCCTTGCACCACATGCTATAGTATTGTGATATGAATAATCGAGTTATTGCTATAGCTGCTATATCTAAGGGACGTCGAGCTCTAGGGAATAAGAATGAATTACTTTGGAAAATTCCTGGTGATTTACCTCGTTTCAAAGCTCTCACTACAGGTCACCCGATAATCATGGGGTACAACACGTACCTTTCTTTACCAAACCTACTTCCAAACCGTACGAACATAGTAATGACTCTCGAACCTAACATCGAAATTGAAGGCGCTACTGTAGTTAATTCAGCAGAAGGTGCATTGGAAGCAGCAAAGAGTTCGGAAGGAAATGAAGAGATATACGTTATAGGCGGCGGAATGATCTACAAAACCATGCTCCCCTTCACGGATGAACTTGACCTTACATTAGTTAATGACGAACCTGAAGCTGATGTATTTTTTCCAGAGTACTCAGAATTTACTAAAATCTTAAGTGAGGAAATCCACGCAGAAAGTGACCCGCACTTCACGCGCGTGACACTTCGTCGTCCGTAAGCTTATTAGTAGTGCTTGTCAGGAACTGGAAACCTGGCAGCTAAAGCGTTTATCTCTTCGTGAACTTGTTTTTTTACAGCTTTATCTTCGTGACTGCGCAGTACTTCAATCATCAATTCGGCAACGCGAGCGCATTCTTTTTCTGTGAACCCCCGTGTAGTAATAGCAGGAGTACCAAATCGAATGCCTGAAGGTCGCATTGGCGGATTTGGATCATCGGCTATCATGTTTTTGTTGAGCGTGATACCAACCTCATCGAGCGCAACTTCTGCAGTATGTCCATCGATGCCAAAGCTCGTGATGTCTGCAAGAATGAGATGGTTACTTGTTCCGCCACCAAGCATTCGTATTTCTTCACGCTCGAAGACTTCTGCCATTGCGGCTGCGTTTTTTACTACCTGTGCAGCGTATTCTTTGAAGCTTGGATGTAATACCTCTCCAAACGCCACAGCCTTTGCTGCTATTTGATGCATAAGCGGACCACCCTGTAACCCCGGGAAAAGACTCTTATCAATTTTTTTTGCTATTTCTTCATCAGATTTAACTAAAATCATGCCTCCACGTGGTCCTCGCAGTGTTTTGTGCGTAGTTGTAGTCATAACATCAAAACCGTAATCAAACGGGTTCGCGTGAACGCCACCAGCTATTAATCCTGCAATGTGTGCTGCATCCATCATGGAAATAGCGTCTACTTCTTTGGCAATATCTGCTATTTTTTTGTAATCGAGTTCACGACTGTACGCTGAATACCCAGCAAGAAGAATCTTAGGTTTCTCACGAAGTGCTACTTCTCGCATTTCGTCATAATCTATCTCGCCAGTTTCGGTGTCCTTCATTTTGTATCGCACAAAATTAAATATCTTTGTTATGTAGGTAACTGGATGACCGTGCGTTAAGTGACCACCGTGAGAAAGATCCATACCAAGTACAGTGTCACCTGGTTCAAGCAGTGCAAAATAAGCACCAATATTTGCGTTCGCTCCAGCATGAGGCTGGACGTTTGCATATTTACAATTAAATATCTCTTTCGCACGATCTCGTGCAATATCTTCTATCGAGTCAGTAAATTCCTGCCCACCATAGTATCTTTTGCCCGGATACCCTTCAGAGTACTTGTTGGTGAAAATAGAACCACTTGCTTCGCGTACGGCGAGTGAAACATAGTTCTCTGACGGGATAAGTTCCAGTCCTTCTTCTTGTCTTTTTTCTTCGCCTCGAATTGCAGAATAGATGTCATCGTCCTGTTCTTCCAGAAAAGGTATGTGTTGTGGTGTAGCCATAACTGTAAAATTACATAAATAATGTTCTGTTTTCTAAAGCTAGACCATACACATTAAGTTAATTGCCTTGAGTATACCACCTTCTTTATATGCGACAATATTCACAAATTATATAGCTATGCTACGCTATTTTTATAATGAAATACCATTTTGACAGAACATATGCCCATCGAATACTACAATTAGTAGCTGCTCCTTTTATTTTTAGTATGATTATCCCAATAGTTATTCTAGATGTGTTTCTAGAAATATATCATCAGGTTACTTTTCGCCTACTTTCAATCCCACGTATACCACGTGGGGATTATGTTCGCATCGACAGACACAAACTAAGCTATCTACGACCAGCACAAAAAGTATTCTGTGCATACTGTGGGTATGCAAATGGATTATTACACTACGCTGTAAGAATTGCTGCAGAAAGTGAAAAGTATTGGTGCGGAATAATGCACAAGATGAATAAAAATGATTCTTTTATTGTTCCTGAACACCATAAAGATTTCATTGAATACGGCGATGAAAAAACCTATAGGGCTGAACTAGAACGAGCAAAGTCTGAAGCGAAAAAATAACAAAACACCTCGTACATATGCGAGGTGTTTTGTTTATTTAGAAAGAAGATTACTCTGTTTCGATTCCCATTGACCGGGCGGTTCCTGCAATAATCTTCGCACCCGCTTTTATATCGTTAGCGCTCAAGTCTTCCATTTTTACAGCAGCAATATCTTCTAGTTGTTGCTGTGTAACTTTACCTACTTTCTTGCTGGTGTTTTTCCCAGACCCTTTCTGCTCTCCTATTATCTTAAGTAATAAACTCGAAGCTGGGGGTGTCTTGAGAATAAAGTCAAAACTTCGATCATCATATACACTGATAACAACTGGAATAATATCATTACCGAGTTCACGAGTTGCTTCGTTAAATTGATTTACGAATTCACCAATGTTAATACCAGCTTGCCCCAATGCAGGACCAAGTGGAGGTGCGGGAGTTGCTTTACCTGCTGGCACTTGTAGCTTTAATTGTTTTTCTATTTTCTTTGCCATGTTAGAAATTGTTATGAACGATGCGAGTGTACCATGAGATTAGTGAATTACAAGTTCTGGCATCCAGCCCTACTTTTGTAAATTTACAAAAGTAGGGCTGGATTAAGTAAAATACTAGTCGTTACACTCCTTATTTTTCTAAATTCGCCGTACTTGCAAGAAGTCGAGCTCTACCGGTGTCTCGCGGCCAAACATCGGCACCATAACCTTTACCTTACCACGCTCTTCATCTACCTCTCCAACTTTACCTTCAAGGTCTTTGAAAGGCCCATCAGCAATTATCACCGCGTCGTCAATCGCAAGTTCAATCTTGTGCTTTGCTGTATCAGACTCCATTCGTTTAAAGAGTGCGTCTACTTCTGTTTGCTCCATCGGTACTGGCTGTGTACCTGAACCAACAAAGCCAGTTACACGAGGAGTGTTACGAACAACGTACCACGACTCATCGTTTACGAGCATATCTACGAGCACGTACCCTGGGTAGATTTTTTCTGCTTCCTCCACTCGCTTGCCAGCCTTTACCTTGATTTTCTTCTCAGTTGGCACCACGACTGCAAAAATTTGGTCTTGCATGTTCATTGACTCAATACGCTGCCGCAAGTTGCGAGCAACTGCCTCTTCGTACCCTGAATACGTATGAATAACATACCATCGACGTTCTAATGTTGCTTGTTGTTTTGCCATAGATTAAATAACCTGATTTAGAAGACCGCTAAATACATAGTCGAACGCTCCAAGATAGAGTGCTACAACGATAGATAGTAGTATCACCAAAATAGTGAAAATAATTGTTTGTTTCTGTGTTGGCCACGAAACATGCTTCATTTCAGCATGTGTGTCCTTAACATATTGAATAAGTCTCATAGAATAAATTTTACCAAAATTAAAACGCCCTTTCGGGCGGTTATATGACTATAATACGGATATTTTGCGCTGAGTCAACTAACAATGAACCCCCAAACGATGTTACTCGTTCAGGGGTTCTGCTGCCTCGCATCAGCTGGTAGCATTCGTTTCAGGTACTTCTTCTTCATCTGTTCTCACTGCATTTGCAATGCGCTCAGATCCATACTTCCGCTCTGCCTCGAAGCCTCTCGTTGCAATCCCAACGTTATCGATCTTCGCTTTTGTATAATGAAGTACGTCAATAAAATCTATGGACATCGGATGTCCATAGATTTTATTCAGGTTAGACAGATAAGTAGTACTGCGGTTAATAAGATACTGCGTTATACAACTGATCCTATCATTCTCAGTATACTCATATATTTATATCCCACCCTACGAATTGCGCAGCGCTAGCCGTGTGCAAAAAAACATCTCATCCACCAGTTGGTGGATGAGATGTTTTTTGTACGTATGAATTCCAGTGCTTAGACACCGAGTCCAAATCCAACGTATACAAGGTATAATCCTGCAACGACAGCAATCACCCCCGCAAGTACTGCAAGATTGCGATTCCTACCAAATGATTTTGCCCAACTGATCATCATATTTGGTACAAAGAAGATCAAAACTCCCTTTATTACCATACCCCAACCAACTATTGTAGGGATGACCTGCCATGATGCCTCCCAAACGTTGTGGTTAAGCACGATAAGCAGACCAAGGATGAATACCATCGCCCCTGTCACGAACATGAGTGCTTTGTTGTTACTCAAGTCGTCAACGATGTTCACAATAAATTTCTTTCTTGTCAGAATTATCACCCCTTCCAACAAAAGGTAGAGGCCAATTAACTGAGCAAGTAGTAGTGAAATTTCCATAATATTAATACTTACCTAATAATGTACTTTAAGTGTAGCATGGGGTATTTTTATGCAACCGGCGACTGTGGGAAACTGTCTGGTCATCGTGTTATTTGAACTTCAGCGTAGTGAAACAATACTTTAAATATCACGCACCAGTGTACTATGAATGGATGTTCATCACGTAACGCATCTGCAGGTGATTCGTAGTTCATGTTTCCTTCTATGCCTTTAAAGGGTCCTGTGGGTCAATAAATTTTCTCCCCGCTCTATCTTTTGCTCAGTACAGGTTTATTTTGGGCCATTCATTGTTTTAAGGGGTGACAAAATACAGTAATAGACAGCTCCAGCAAATACTATTGCACTACTTAAGGCTGATGATTTTTTCATAATGATATACCGAGCTATTTTAAAAAGTTCCCAGAAAAAGTCTGTGTATGGCGAAGTTGAATTTATCGCGAGTAGATCTATCCATCTGTGACACTTTTTCTCTGTACAGCTCTGACTGCACAAATTCTTCAATCAAACCTCTATATATACCTACTAGTTTACTATTCGCGAGGCTTGAATTCCCTGCTTGTAATAACGTACGATATTCAGAATTTTCTCCAGTCATATGTGATCGGCGATGGTCAACCCATTGCAATATATCCTGAATGTCATCAACGTCTATTATATGTCCTACATTATGTTCGATAACCTGTAATATATAATTGCCTTCAGACACGTAGTTTTTGAATAGTTTATACATCTCGTCCTGAGAACGCACACTCTTGGGGTCTGGGTTAACATTGTGTTTAGCATGAGTGTTATTCTTCAAGTCAAATAAAGCTTTTTCCAATTCCGCAACATCTTCTTCAGCCAACCAATTCATCCAATGACGTGATGTCCCTTCTTTTTCTGATTGTAAGATAAGATTTGCCATTTTCACTGCACCTAACTGAAAAGCCTGCGGCTCAACAACATTAGCTAAAAACATAGCCTCAACCGCATTCCTTTTAAGTCCTGAGGGTATCTTCTCACCTTCTTTAGGACCTACGGTCTCACGACTAATCTTGAATAATTTTTCAAATTTCTTGGACATACCAATTCTCTATTTAGTAAGCGTTATTATACTATTTTGTGTTGGAGAATGAGACATGACGATGAGTTGCTTCACTCCTAAAATGATCTCTGTTTTGGTTTATGTTTTTTAAAGGCGAACGATGGGACTCGGTCACGAATATTTTTCCTGACGAAAAAATTTCTCGACCCCACATCGCGATGTTCGCCTTTCGCTCCGTTCAAACTCACACAACGCTACGGCTTTCTTGCCCGAACGAAAGATACTCAAATACCCTATTTCATGCTTCCATGCAATATGAAAGACTCCATAATTTGTAGAGTCTTTTCATAATTAGGGCGGCCACCGGGAATCGAACCCGAATTTTCGGAACCACAATCCGAAGTAATAACCGTTATACGATGGTCGCCATCAACTTTTTGTCCTCATTCTTATATCGGTGAATAAGGTGGTGGCAATTGTGGCACAAGTACACTAGGTTTTCAACAGAATTGTTACTTCGATTCCTGTCGATATGATGTACTGCCAACACCCGTACATCACTTACTTTGCAATGTTTGCATATTTTTTGAGCACCTGACCTTTTGAGTATCGAACGATATGAAACTTTTCCTCCACTGTAGTTACTATGCTTTTCTCCTGTATACATCTGATTGCGCCATTGAGTTTGGCAACTCTTGCTACAAAAGTATTTCTTACTTTTTGAGCGCCTGATGTCTTTTGGTTGCTTATACACTTCTGTTCCACATATTTCACAAGCAATTATTTTACCTTTCTTGGCAGCTTCATGCCCACACTTCCTAGAGCAGTACTTACCAAATCAAAGTGCAAGATGCGAAGGTTTTGTCTTTACATCATTGCCGCACAATTTACACGAACCTATGACCATATGTATACAGCCCCATGTGCTACTGTATACATATGGGGCTGTGGGTGTCTGCAAACCTACTAACTACCCGATGTATTCAGGTGGTGTATCTTGTATATCACACTTATGATTCACAAAACGTACGAGCGCATACAATAGAGATGAAAGTCTATTTGCATACGTAAGTGTATGTGCCGATATATTTGCTCCCTCTTCTACAGCGCGTACCAAGCTCCTTTCTGCCCTTCGAGAAACAGTGCGTGCAACGTCTAATCGAGCCGACAGTTCATTACCACCGGGAACAAAGAAGGTGGTTATCTCTGGGAGCTGTTCATCAATAACTGCGATAAGTGCTTCTATATCTTTTATATTTTTTGCGGGAATCTTTTTCTTCGCACCTGCAAGCTCTGCCTGAATAGTAAACAGGTGTTCCTGAACATCCAACAAAATGGTACTGGTTGTTTTTTCTTCCACTAGCCAATCAATAGCACATGCAACACGACACCACCCCACAACCGTATTGAGCTCATCAAACGTACCCAGCGCATCAAAAACTGCTGCACTCTTAAGTATACGCTCTCCTGCTTTTGTATCAAAAAGCTTGGTTGTCCCCTCGTCTCCCTTTCCTGTATAGAAAGCCATAGCGTGAGTATACTATGCTCACTTTTTTGCGAAAGACTATGAAAAAATAAGAAACCGTATTCTAAAAACATCCAATGATTAATTGGATGTTTTTTATTTCTTTCTAATACCAGCTTGTGCTGACACGCTAATCGTTGCACGAATCCATTTCCAATTGCAAAGCGATTGACTGCGCACGCGTAGGGAGCATGGTGGCTCGAAACTGAAGCGTATGCTGGGATTATGCGCTCAACCGCGCCCGTAGGCTCGCATGGGCAAACATAAAAAATTTCCTCACTTTTTTGCGACTTCCCCGATCGCCGACGCCACAAGGTGGAAAACAGGAAGAAAAGAAAATTTTGGATGTACGTCATTAGTTATTGGAATTGTTTGCATATTATATTAGTATACGCTAATATAATATTGTGACCCTTCATACTTTTTGTAGAGCTTTTGGAAACGCCGAACGTGTGAGGCTTGTCGTGTGTCTTTCGCGCACGGCGACTGTAAGTGAACTGCTTGAGAAATGCCACTTGAGCCAGAGCGCTCTTTCACAACATCTTGCAATCTTGCGAAATGCTGGAGTGATTACTGCACATCGAAACGGCAGATATGTTCAGTACAAAACATGTTCTCGAGCTTATGTGCAACTGGCAAAAACGATTATCAATTTAACACAATAAAAATATGAAGCATGTAACAATCGGTGCGTTTAAAGAGATTATTAGCGCGGAACAGAATGATCCCTCTGTTGATTTTATCAATGTATGTACTCCAGCGGAATACAAAGAGAAACATATCCATGGTGTACGCAGTGTCCCACTGGATGAACTAGAACAGCATGTTTCAGAATTCTCTAATAAGAAGACGATTTATGTGCACTGTCGTTCTGGTCGTCGAGGCGTACAAGCGATTGAGAAACTCAACATGCTAGGAATTAAGGCAGAATTTATCAATGTCGAAGGAGGGTTGCTTGCGTGGGAAGAAGCCGGGTTTGAGACGGGTTCACACACAAACAAATAGGATTCCAATTTATTCGCCAAACAAGGTATTATCACAAAATAAATCTTATATATGACATATAATCAAAACATTAGGATACATCCGATTTTTGACAAGGATTCTCACACGTTTACGTATGTGGTGTGGGATGCAGAAACAAAAAAGTCTGCTGTGATTGACTCCGTGCTCGACTATAATCATAAAAATGTAAAAACAGATACATCTTTAGCCGATGAGGTCATTGCATATGTCAAAAAGAATGGGTTATCTAACGAGTGGATACTAGAAACGCATATGCACGCGGACCATATATCCGCTTCTTCGTATTTGAAAGAGAAAATTGGTGGCAAAAAGGCAATCGGTAACGCAATACCGAACGTACAAAAGTATCTGAAAGAGGTTTTTGAATTAAATGATAATTTCAAGACTGACGGCTCTCAGTTTGACTACTTGTTCGCAGATGGAGAGGAGTTCAGAATTGGAAACCTGAAGGTAAAAACCATACATGGTCCAGGGCACACCCCGGCTGACATGGTGTATGTAATAGAAGGAAATATTTTTTCAGGAGACACGCTTCTTGCTCCAGATATCGGCACTGCCAGGTGTGATTTCCCAGGAGGTTCGGCAGAAACGTTATATAGATCAGTAAGAAAACTACTGGAGAGCTTCCCAGATGAGACTCCAATCTATCTCTGTCACGATTATCCAGAGGGTAAAAATCGTGAAGTGATACACATGACAACGGTGGGGGAACAAAGAAAACACAATGTACAAATAAAAGATGGGGTATCTATGAATGAATATATTGCATTTAGAGCGGCGCGTGATACAACCTTGAATCTTCCCACCTATATCTTTCCATCTGTACAAATAAATAGTAATGCTGGCGAACTCACGCCCGGGGAATTCATTAAGCTGTCGTATAACAAAAAAGTACTGTAGGTACAACACTATATAAACAATATGCAGTATATAGAATTTTATTTGTTGTATGCATTGGTACTCTAGGGGTTGTGTGTGCGAAGCGCACACCTCTTCTGAATAGTAATCACCGATGGTTTTCTTCGGATTCTTTTGCAGTTTCCTGTCTGGTGCTGACAAGCTAATCATTGCGATGCGATGGACTGCGCACGCGTAGGGAGCATGGTGGCTCGGAACTGAAGCGTATGCTGGGATTATGCACCCGTCTGCTTTTAGCCACGCTTGCGGCCGCGGCGGTCTTCTGCTCTGACTTCGCAAGAAGTCATTTTTGTGCCCAGGACTGGAGTTGAACCAGCAAGCCGTGAAGCACACGCCCCTCAAGCGTGCATGTTTACCAATTTCATCACCTGGGCTTATTTTGCTAACCTCTTATTGTCGTTAGCTGCACCAAGTGTAAAGATTTTTTGAGCTTTGGCAAACTTTTTATACAGCATATGGAAAAGAGTGCCAATGGCGCTCTTTTTGTTTATCCTTCTTTCTTTTCTTCTGACTGCTCTTCTTCTGTCTCTTCTTCTGCTTCTGAAGTTTTCTCTACTACCTCTCCCGCCTGCGCAGACAGGTCTGTAGTTTCTCCCTCTTGGGTTGAAGCTTCTGCTGTAGCTTTCGCCTCTTCTTCTGCTTGTCGTGCAGCTTCTTCCTCTTGTCGCTTTGTTTCTTCAGCTTCCGCTGCTTTTCGTTCAGCTTCTAATTCGAGTGAGCCCTTTGTGGAAATACCTAACATAGTAGTTCGGCGGAATACACGCTTCAGTTCTCGAGCCACCTTGTCTCGAATGAAATATAGTTTTGCTCGACGAACCTTTGCTCGCTTCACGATTTCAATCTTATCGATTGATGGCATGTACAGTGGAAAAATCTTTTCAACACCCACGCCGTTTGTTACTTTCCGTACAGTAAATGTGCCTCCAGCTTCGTTTCCGTGCTTTCGTGCAAGTACTAAACCTTCAAACGCCTGTAGGCGGGTTTTCCCTTTTTCCTCGATTTTTAGCCATACACGAACAGTATCCCCAGCCTTAATGCCGAGCTCTGCACGCTCTTTCATGTCCACTGGACTGGTAACTACTTTGTTCTTCATAATGCGCGGAACTTTACCATAGCTAAACGGTTCAGGCAACGTCTATTCGCCTAGTGCCTTTACAAAATCGGTCGGTAGTGGTGCCTCAAAGGTTCTGGTAGTACCCTGTTCATCTGGCACTTCAAGAGAATAGGCGTGTAGCGCAAGGCGTTCAAAACCCAACGCACATGCTCGTTTCGGTGCATAGAGCTTGTCACACACTATTGGGTGGTGGATTGCTTTTAAATGCACTCTCAGTTGATGTGTGCGCCCTGTGGTGGGTGTTAAGTTCAGATAGGTAAATATTTCTCCCTTATTTTCAACTGTTTTGAGCACCTCCCATGCAGTATATGCTTCACGTTGCACTCCTCGACTTCCAGGCTGTGCAGACCATTTGCGAAAATCTGATTTACTTTTCCCAATTGGCCTATCTATCTCTCCTTCATTTTCTTTAAATGTGTCGTATGCAAACGCACGGTAGGTCTTTTTAATTGTTCGTTGTTTAAATTGTTCTTTCAAGAACTCAAAACTTTCTTGTGTTTTTGCGATAACCATCACGCCACTCGTTTCTCTATCGAGCCGGTGCACAATGCCAGGACGTAAAATAGTTTCTCCTTTTTCATTTTCCCACGGCTCTCCTACGTTTTGTATATATGGATACTCCGCAACAAGCCAATCTGCAACAGTAGATTCTTTTGTTCGCCCATCGCCGTGCACGACTACACCTACTGGTTTGTTTATAACCAACATATCTTCATCTTCGTGTATAACAATGGGATTATTTTCCATAACGGCGGTCGCGTTGTGCGTACTGCTCTAGAATGTCCTGTAATTCCTCTTTTGTAAATGCAGGCCAATACGTATCGGTAAAGAAGAGTTCAGCATAGGCACTTTGCCAAAGTAAAAAATTTGACAGACGCTTCTCGCCACCTGTGCGGATAATAATGTCAGGGTCTGGCATGCCAGCACTCCACATGTTTTCTTTTAGTGATTCCTCTGTGACAGCCTGTCCCTTGTCAGTAAGTTTTTTAACTGCTTCTATTATCTCGAGCCTTCCTCCGTATGAAGCGCATATCCAGACATGGAAGTCATCGTATTCTTTTGTTTCATCCTCGAGTTTCTTTAGATTTTTTTGAATATCTACAGGAAAACGAGAGAGGTCACCAATAAAATGAAGGCGTGTACCTTCTTGTTTAAGCCGATTAAACGCGTCGTTAATGGCAGTTTGAAACAATTCCATTAAATACGAAACTTCAGTTTCAGCTCTGTTCCAGTTTTCGGTTGAAAGCATGTATACAACAAAATGCTTTACTCCTAGCTCACGCGCTGCGTGCGCAACCGTATCAAAATTTCCTAACCCTTTTTTATGACCCTCGAGACTTGGTAAATTTTTTTCTTTTGCCCATCGACGATTACCATCCATTATTATTCCTACGCACTGCGGTGTTTTTTTATTCATGTCTTTATGTTGCATAATTTTACCTAAAAAATCGTATTATCCCTATTTGTATTGCTGATGTACGCCCTCTATCCATCCCATAATTCTCAAAAACAATTTAGTATCATACACACCGATAGTAAAAGTACCGTATGGTAAAGAATCTTTCTTGTTTTTACTTACTGCATTATGCACCTGAGTAGTCTTTTGGAATTGCGATAGAGGTATTTTGGAAATATTAGACCAATAGTTCTCGGCAGCCTTTGCATCCAAATGTGGATGCAAGAAGGTATGTTCCCTGAACTTTTCTTTAGGGACCTTGCAGATTCTCTTGAAAAAAATCATCATTATCTTTATCAATCTTGGATCACTATTATAAAATTCTACTCTACTTCTATTAGTTTTTGCACCTTCTCCCCAGTAAAGTCCGATTCCCAAGTATTTTAGGTTCTCATCTGAGATATGTGTAATATCTCTTATTGCTCTATCGATATCCTTTTTGCGTTCGGTAGAAGCATTGAGAAGTCGTGTTTTTCGACGCTTCTCTATAATTTCAAATGAGTGACCCTTTTTGGTTAGCTTTTGTTTTTGTTCTGATGTTAAGACAATATCCCTTACCCATATACTTACACTACTCTTAGAGACATGTAGTGCTTTCACAATCTCATTGATTGAATGTCCCTCTAAACGTAATTTACGTGCTTTGTCTTGTTCTGTTTTCTTCATATACGAACCTGTTAACCACTCATATGTCGTGCCTATTGTAATATGACCAATTATGCCTTTTCTGTTGCTAACTTATAAAACATGTTTATAATGCTTGGCTGAGGGCGATTAGCTCAGTTGGTTAGAGCACTGCATTTACACTGCAGGTGTCGGGGGTTCGAATCCCTCATCGCCCACATAAAATCACTTGAACCGCCCTATGCAGTAGTGCAGTTTTAGTGTTTTACGGTCGTGTGGGACTCGAAAGACGGAGCCGGTATACAAGAGCCGATGTAAATCGGCTCTTTTCTTTTATCTCATTAGAACAATCCAAACAACTTCCCTATGAAGAAT
>DCYW01000022.1 GCA_002331185.1 Patescibacteria group bacterium UBA2100
CATTTGTGATTCCACGGGGAATCGAACCCCGATTTCCAGGATGAAAACCTGGTGTCCTAACCGTTAGACGATGGAACCATAGCTACACGTACATTATATTCCTAAATCAGTTCCAAGACATCAGGTTTTAACCTGATGTCACCATAGTCTAATCGCGTTAGACTATCGAACCATGGCTACGTTGTAGCGTGAGCTATACTACAACATTTTTTCGTGTCATGCTATTCTCTGTGCACTATGGAGGAGTGCCCGGAATGGTAACGGAGCGCTTTCGAAAAGCGTCGCGCGCAAGCGCTTGGAGGTTCGAGTCCTCTCTCCTCCGCATCGGCGTATACAAAAGGGTGTAGCAACACCTTTTTGTCTGTGCCGACAAGCGAGTCGGAGAATAGCGAGAAAGGCGCAGGTGCACATACGAACTTTATGAGTATGGACGCACCGAACCCAGACCAAAAGCATTTAGTAGAATTGGAATGAGGTACGAGTGAACAATACTACTTAGTGACTGGTGGTCGAGTCCTCACCACAGGAGTACTTCTCCGCATAAAATACCGAACTCCAACTCAATACTATTCTTCCTTTGGTAAACCTTTTGCTGCAAGTTGGGAGTTTTTCCATTTCTTTTCTCCCGTCACGTCGAGCCCAAACCAGCCAAAAGGGCTCTCTCTTAATATTTCTGCTCTCGCCTCTGCTGCTTTTACATCGTCTCCTTCTACTTTGAATTCAACTTCAGCGAGTACTAGTCCTTCTAATGCATCGTGAAATATATCTAATTCAATGGTAACTTCTTCATTCAGTTCTGGATGCAGATACGGAATATAGTACCGAGTCTTATGGACGCGATGTCCCTGAGTTAAAGACCAGATACCGTCAAAGGTGTTCTTGTCTTCAACTGGTATTTCATGCTCAAACCGAGCAACATCACTTCCTTTTATACCTGATTTTTCGGTTAACCGGTATTCTTCACCATGATTAGGATGATATGATTTTCGTATGCGCATACGGATAAACTTTCCATCTTTGTCAGTTGGACGCAGGTAGCCTTGCTCAATAACACGGTATTCATATTTGTTTTGAAGTATTCCTTCTTCTATTTCACTAGGGATGGTGTCTATAATATATTTTACCTCTACTTCATATTCCCCATTCTTCACTGCTTCAAGAGTGTCATGCGGTATGTCGTTAACATGCAAGGCGTGCGAGGGTTTTTCTTTCATATATGTCAAACAGTATACACATTCTCTTTCTCTTGTGTATGATACATCCGTATGCGAATACTTTCGGTTGAAACATCCTGTGACGAAACAGGGCTTTCTATAATAGACACCTATCAAAAGGAAGACGGTGTGCATATGGAGGTACAGGCTGACACCCTACTCTCGCAAGCATTACTACACGCCGAGTATGGGGGCGTCTACCCAAGCCTAGCCAAGCGCGAACATGCTAAAAACCTCGGCCCGCTTCTTATCGAAACACTCAAGCAAGCTGAGTGTTGTATCCCCGCGAAAGAAGCAAAAGTCTCCAAAGAAACAATTGGCGATATAAAAGAGCTTCTCTACCGCGAACCAGAGCTTTTTGTACACCTCACTACCTTACTTACCAATATCGAAAAACCTGACATTGATGTCATCGCTGTAACACACGGCCCAGGGCTCGAACCCGCTTTATGGGTCGGTGTAAACTTTGCAAAAGCACTTTCTTTAGCGTGGGGTATTCCTATCATGCCACTTAATCACATGGAGGGGCATCTTGCTGCTGCGTTTGCTACTAAGGTAGCAGAAAAACAATACATATTGAGCGAACCACAGCTTCCTGCTCTGATTATGCTTATTTCTGGTGGTCACACAGAACTCGTACTTCTTAAAAAATGGTTCTCTACAGAAAACAGGAATGATTATGAAAAAATTGGTTCAACACGCGACGATGCAGTCGGAGAAGCATTCGACAAGACAGCACGCTTACTTGGACTCCCGTATCCAGGTGGAATAGAAATTGCAAAACTCGCCGCAGCAGCGCGTGAGGAAAATCTCGAAAAACCGTACTCTTTGCCGCGCCCTATGCTAAAAACTAATAATTATGATTTTTCTTTCTCTGGGCTGAAAACAGCAACTCGAAACCTCGTGCAAGGTATGGGCAATCCAACTAATGAGCAAAAGAAGCAAATTGCTCGCGAAATTGAAGATGCTATAACCGAAGTGCTTGTTACAAAAACAAAGCGCGCTATAGAAGAGCACGGGATTCGTTCTCTTGCAGTTGGCGGTGGGGTTTCAGCAAGCACACATATTCGCGCTGCTCTTGAGGCACTCGCCGAAGAATACGAAGACATGACACTCTACAAGCCAGCACGCGAGCTAAGTACAGACAATGGACTAATGATTGCGTTTGCTGCTGCAATGAACACATACAAAACCAATAATCTTGAAATTATTTCAGCCAATGGAAATCTTTCAATAGACTAATCGACTCAAAAGACAGCTCTAGATATGGCTATAAACGGTAACCAATGCTACTATTGGCACACATGCACGACGAACAACCACACATACCTGAAAAATTTCTAAAGCCGTACAATCCAGCGGAATCCGAAGAAAGTGTTTACAAACAATGGGAAGATTCTGGCTATTTTAATCCTGACGTATGTATCGAAAAAGGTGTCACTGACAAAGATGCAGAATATTTCTCAATTGTTTTACCTCCACCAAACGTAACCGGGACTTTGCACTTGGGGCATGCATTAGAGAGTTCTCTGCAAGATACTTTCGTACGTTTTAATCGCATGCTCGGTAAACGAACGCTTTGGATTCCTGGTACAGACCATGCCGCAATTGCCACACAATCAAAAGTAGAAAAAGAATTGATAAAACGAGAGAAGAAAAACCGTCACGACTTGGGACGTGAAGAATTTCTCATTCGTGTGCAGGAATTTGCACAAAAATCGCATGACACGATTGTTACGCAAATAAAAAAAATAGGTGCCTCACTCGACTGGTCACGTGAGGCATTTACTCTCGATAAAACCCGTGCCAATGCCGTACGTACCGTATTTAAAAATATGTACAATGCTGGTCTTATTTATCGAGGTAATCGTACAGTCAACTGGGATCCAAAAGGGCAGACGGTGATTTCAGATGACGAGATTGTATATGAGGAACGGACCGAAAAGTTCTACTACTTTAAATACGGACCATTTGTTATTGGCACTGCACGTCCCGAGACAAAGTTTTCCGATAAGTATGTAGTAATGCATCCTGACGACGAGCGCTATAGTAAGTATACACACGGGCAAACTATTGAAGTTGAGTGGATTAATGGCCCACTGACGGCAACTATAATAAAAGATGAAGCAAGCGATCCGGATATGGGTACAGGTGTAATGACTATCACTCCGTGGCACTCAGCAGTTGACTTTGATATTGCGAAAAAGCATGGTCTTGAAATGGAACAAATCATTGACCAATATGGGAAGCTCTTACCAATTGCTGAAGAATTCGCTGGTATGAAAGTTCTGGCTGCACGCGAGAAAATAGTAGAGAAATTACAGGAAAAAGGACTCGTGGAGAAAATCGATGAAACGTATGTACATAATGTACCAACCGCCGAACGCAGCGGTGGACTCGTGGAACCGCAAGTAATGCGGCAGTGGTTTATCGACGTAAATAAACCCTTCACTCTTCCCCACTCGGAAATTAATGGTATTGCTTCGGGTTCAGAAACAACACTCAAAGAAATAATGCATACTACGGTGACAAGTGGTCAAATTTCAGTGCTTCCTGAACGTTTTGAAAAAACATACCATCACTGGATTAATAACCTTCGTGACTGGAACATTTCACGACAATTATGGTACGGACACCGTATTCCAGTATGGTATAAGAAAGGTTCAAACGAGAAAGAGATACTTGTGAGTCCCGACACACTACCCGATGAGAACTGGGAGCAAGACCCAGATACGCTTGATACGTGGTTCTCGTCAGGACTATGGACATTCTCGACATTAGGCTGGCCTGCTAACACTGATGATCTCAAGGCGTACCACCCTACATCTTTAATGGCACCTGGATACGAGATTCTCTTTTTTTGGGTTGCACGCATGATTCTTATGACTGGATTTAATTTAGGCACCGTTCCTTTCAAGACAGTCTACTTGCACGGCATGTTGCGTGCAAAAGATGGTCGGAAGTTCAGCAAATCATTAAATAACGGTGTCGACCCTCTGGAGATTGTCGAAAAATATGGCGCAGATGCACTCCGTTTTGCCCTTGTTGTAGGGGTAACCCCAGGGAACGATATGAAGTTTGATGAAGCGCAAGTAAATGCGTATAAGAAATTTGCAAACAAGTTATGGAATATCACTCGATTCATTCTCACTGAAACCAGCGGACACGACCACGCTGCTGTTCCAACGCTTACTGTGCGTGATAAAGAAGTACTCGAAGCACTCAACGAAACCACAGCATTTATGACCGAGCACTTAAAAAAACACCGTATCGATCTCGCTGCAGACAAAATATATCAGTATCTATGGCATGAAGTTGCCGACGTAATCCTTGAAGAAAGTAAGTCGCTATTAAAAGACGGTAGCGATATTGAAAAGATATCACGACAATGGATGCTTTATGAGATACTCACTCAATCGCTAAAAATCTTACATCCATTTATGCCGTTTATTACAGAAGAGATTTGGCAATCATTGCCACACAAAGAAAGCGATATGCTTATGATTGCACAATGGCCATCTACAAAATAGCACGCAACTCTTTTTTTATAGAAAAATAAAATGATACAATAGATGTAATGGATTTATCAGTGGTTGCATACGCTACTATCGGCGGTGTTGTTCCTGCCCTTCTTTGGGTATGGTTTTGGTTAAAGGAAGATGCAAAACGACCTGAACCAACTCAACTCATCGTAGCCGCGTTTCTTATAGGAATTATAGCAGTTATTACAGTAATACCATTAGAAAAACTTGCTATGGTTTTCTTTTCGGGTACCACAATTGTTATCGTATGGGCTGCAATTGAAGAAGTGGTCAAATTCGCTCTTGCCTACTTCACCGTCCTCGCACACAAAGCAAATGATGAGCCTATAGATGCACTTATTTATATGATAACGGTAGCGCTTGGATTCGCTGCTGCAGAAAATACACTTTTTCTAATAGATCCTGTTGCAAATGGTGATTTTATCCAAAGTGTGCTGACTGGAAATTTCCGTTTTCTCGGTGCAACACTACTTCACGTACTTGCTTCATCTGCAGTTGGCTTGGCTCTTGGATTAGCATTTTACAAACGCCCACTTATAAAATTCTGGTACGGTCTCGTTGGTCTTATCCTTGCTATTGTTTTGCATGGAGCCTTTAATTTCTTTATACTTAAAAGTGACGGGAACGATTTAATGCGTGTCTTTGCTTTTGTCTGGGTAGGTTTAATTATCCTTCTTATCGCATTCGAACACGTTAAACGAATTACCAGATACTAGTAAAATACTAATCATGCGAAAACCTTCTTTTTTCGAAAAACTCACTGGTTCTATTGCACCAGACGACTACAATGACCTTTTTGAAGGTGGTGCCGAAGCACAACATATCCCTACAAAATCTTCTGCGCTTGTACAAGACGAAACGACCGAAATGGCAACGAATGATCAAGTTCACGCAGAACATCCTGGACAATGGGAAGAAGAAAGTGAGGAAGAAGTGCAGGAAGGAGAACTGTCTGTCGATATATATCAAACGCCCGATGCTATTGTAGTCAAGGCACTTGTTGCTGGCGTCAACCCATCACATATCGACATCTCGCTCACACGCGATATGATAACTATTCGAGGTAACCGAGAAGAACACAAAGAAACAACTGGTGAAAATTATTTCTATAGGGAACTCTTTTGGGGTTCGTTTACACGCACCATTCTTTTACCTGAAGAAGTTGACGTCGATGCAGCTGATGCAAGTACCAATCATGGAATATTGGTCATTCGTTTACCAAAAATAAACAAGGAGAGACAGACAAAACTGAAAGTAAAATCGCGATAATAAAAAACTGGGCAATTGCCCAGTTTTTTACTCTCCCATGAACCCTGTGCTTTGTTCTTTCAAAAGCTCGTACTTAATCGGTGGGCAATAACGAACGTTGTTCTGCCTTTCATCAGTTCTTTGAGAGCATCTTGAATGTGTCGCTCGCTAATTGAATTGATATGAGTATGTAGAAAACCAGCCGCATACCAAAAATGACTGCCAAAAATGGTGTAACCCAGAGTAGAAGACCAATCGTTGTCAGTAACGTTACTCCATTTATCCATATGTTAAACGCAAAAACACCATTGAGTGTTTCAAATAAATCTACATACCGTTTTGATTTTGCCACAAGAGAACCGACAAACGTTTTGGAAAAGAATGCCTGTGAATAGTTTCCGATGCATACAATGATTCATCAGCCAACCATTTCAGTATGTTGCTCTAATCATATGCGTAAAAAAATCTACCTCACGAAAAATCAGATTATATACAATGACAGCAACACAATGAGTAGAAGTATCGAGATAAGACCAGGGATACTTTCACTCTCTAGCGGTAGTGAGATAATGTCGATAAGCCTCTTGTATAACAATGGAGTAATAGCATTTGGTAATGCACCACCCAAGCCCAAAGCTAGGACTGCAAAAGAAATCGACCACTTGTATTGAATGACGTGGGGTCAATAGTATTTCTTTAAACGTTATTTTTATACACACTGTAAAAAACCACGTTTTCAAAAAGAGAACGTGGTGAAAAAATATATGTTTTATATTTTATATTCTTTCTAGTTCTTCTCTTTCTTTTTCCATTGCATCTTCCCAAGCAGCCATATTGCCGGTCACCATCGCATCTTTCTTTATTCGATAGTTTGTATACAACTTGGCAATTAATTCTGGATTTGCCTCTAATACTTTCAGTACTGGTTTGAGTGCGCTTTCTTTTGTTTGAGCAAATAATTCAGTGAAATCGCGCTTCTCCTCAGGTAAGAGAGTTGATGTTTCGATTATTTCATGAATTTTCTGAAATGCATTCCGTTCCATATAGCGTCAGTGTTCCACAAGGTTTATATCTTTGCAAGAAAGAGTGTCTAGCCGCAAACGCAAAAATCGACCACAAGGTCGTATTTTGCGCACTCAGTGGGAATATAAATCTTATTCTACCACCATGGATGTAATCGCTCGAAAAGCTTCTGCAAGATCGCTTGAGTTCTCTCCTAAAAGTTCATTCTCCATTTCTCGCACTCTACTTCCATCTAATGACATACTGCTTAAATTGAAAAATGATAAATTTGAATTCATACGCACTCATGTTATTAACTAACACATCTCACAGCGTATCAAGATGAGAGATTGCGCGTCACCCTGTTTAATATTATAGCATGTCGCCACATAAGCCTCATCCACACATGTGCATATACAGACTATACGAGCGGCAATGACGACCCCTCTCCTGCAAACTTTGTTTCCATCCACCCCATAAACAAGCCAATAAGAATGCCATCAATAAGTGCCCAAAATGGTGAAGAAAAACCCATCCATGAGACGAGGTTTGATGCCATAACCACTTCAAGTGATGAGTATCCAAGTAGGATATACATCAGCGTGAACAAGAAACCTACAACAGCTCCACGTATCCACCACCGCATGGAAAATCCAAAAACGGGATGTCTATCAAACATCCCAACAAGCCCGAGCGTCAGACCCATCAATATAAACACCAAGAGTGTCCCGAAGCCAAACATGCTAAACAATGAAAATCCTAAGGTTGGCAACATCACTATGGCAAGG
>DCYW01000034.1 GCA_002331185.1 Patescibacteria group bacterium UBA2100
TTACTTCAATCCTGTTCCAAACAAGAATTTTGCGATTCCGCGGTGTTCGTAATCACCGAGCGCAAGTAGAAGCGTACGGCTAATGGTGATGGCTGTAAGCATTGAAATGATGACTCCGAGCCCGAATACGAGTGCGAACCCTTCTACGAGTGACGTACCGAACCAGAAAAGAATGACTGCGGTAATGATACTTGAGAGGTTACCGTCTCGAATAGAAAGCCATGCTCGTGCGAACCCGTCTTTCACCGCGTTGTGTGTCCATTTTCCTTCGAGGAGTTCTTCTTTCATGCGTTCGAAGATAAGTACGTTCGCATCAACCGCAAGTCCAATGGACAAGATGAATCCAGCAAGTCCTGCTGCGGTGAGTGTAATCGGTATCACTTTAAACAAGGCGAGCATGATAATAATGTAGATTGAAAGAGAAATAACCGCAAACAAACCTGGTAGCCGATACCACAAAAGTAAGAACAGCGCGACGACTGCAAGCCCCCACAAACCTGCTTCGATTCCCTTTTCAACTGTTGCAGCACCTAGTGAAGCGCCGATAGTCTGGCTTGAGAGTAATTCAATTGGTAATGGCAGTGCACCGAAGTTTAAATTGCGCACTAACTCTCGTGCTTCTTCTGGCTGAAACCCACCTGAAATCACTGCGCTCCCTCCTCCGATACGTTCATTAATAATTGGGTTTGAAATAAGCTGCCCGTCGAGGAAAATACCGAACACCTCCCCTACATTCTCACCAGTAAACTCTTCAAAGATGTCTCCGCCTTCATTTGTGAAGTTAAGTACGACAACAGGCTCATTAGAGAGTCCACCACTGTTTCCTTGTCCAAACTCTAATGTCGCCCTATCGAGATGAGCTCCAGTTAACACAGCAGGACCATATGCATCCCCCAATTCAAGCTCTACTATACCATCTTCGTTAGCCACCAGTTCAGAAGTATCAACCGCTCCTTGAAGCCGAAATTCCAGTACAGGTGTTTCACCAATAAGGCGAATAGCTTCTTGTGTATCGGTAACTCCGGGAAGTTCTATAATAAGACGATCTTGTGTCTCACCCGATAGCGTCCCGCCGCGTTCTGTTTGTACAATTGGCTCTGCAACACCAAAGAGGTTTACTCTTCGCTCAATAGTATCGCGTAATGACGCCATAGACTCTGGAATGTCAGTTGCGGCAAGGCGTGAGGTGTCTGCTTTATATACTAAGTGAGTACCTCCTGAGAGGTCGAGTCCAAGGTTGAATTGGAAATTGTTCTTTTGTATCTCAGAAGAGTATACAAACCATCCGACGCCGAATCCTACTAGTAAAATCGCTACTGTGATTAGTCTATTTTTCCACATAATTAAGTGCTGGAAGTATACCCTACCTTTTCATGCTATATCAAGTCGTATTCTCTCGTATTACGATCCTCGTTTTGTGAGAATGGTCTTGAGTGTAAGCGCTGCAATATAGAAGTCGAGCCAGAGACTACGCTCTTTTATATAAAAGAGGTCATACGAAAGTTTTTCAACAGTAGAGTCTACATCCGCTTTATGGTGTGCGTGGTTATCGTGTGTTATTTGTGCCCATCCAGAGAGACCCGGTTTCACTAGATTGCGCAAGTTGTAATATGGTATTTCTTTCTTATATACATCAACAAGCGCTGGAAATTCGGGACGAGGCCCAATAAACGACATGTCCCCTTTAAATACACTCCATAATTGAGGGAGTTCATCGAGACGGGTACGTCGTAGTAGTGCTCCAACACGAGTAACAGTATGCTTGGTTTCTAATACTTCCTCATCTGTATCTACTCCTGTCATACTTCTGAACTTCGGAAAAGAGAATAGTTCTCCACCAAGACCAACACGCTGTGCGACATAAAATATTGACCCTGTACCCTCAAGTTTTATTGCAAGAATAATGAATGGATACAAAGCGAGCGAGAGAATCCCAAATATAACTGAAGCAACAATATCCGCTGAGCGTTTGCTAGCCGAATACACTAATTTTTGATCTAGTGACATGTACTGTAGGAGCCATCGATAATCTATCAAAGAAAGTGGTACTCGTTCAAAGATTTCTTGATACAGTCGTCGTACATCAATGAATTCGGCCTGATGTTTTACAAAGGTTATGTCGTAAATAAAAGATAAAAGATCATCGAGCGAATGGTTACTCATATCAGCAACGATGGTGGTGACTTCTCCACTTTCTATAAGCAATTGTATTGTTTGTTTTACTTCTTCGCTTGAAGAAAGTTCTGGATGAATAATTGCTCGAAATTCAAGTGGATAGAGCGGGTCTTTATTAACCTCTTCTGCCAGTTCAGTAAGTTCTAAACCTGTGCCGATGAGTACCGCACCAATTTCTCGGCGTACCAAAAGGTGTGGATACATATGTACTCGCCAAAAATAAAGGAGTACAGTTGAGATAAACAAGTACAGTACCAACACAGTTTTTGGCGTAATAAGAAAAATTGGAATGAGGAAGAAAAATAGTGCGGCTATTCCTATGTTAACCGCTTGTGCTGTAAAAATTATATGCGGTAACTGCTTTCTAAAGAGCACGGTGTACCGTCCGTATAATCCAGAAATAAAGTATACGATGAACCACACGCCGAATAAAAGAGAGAATGAGACCAAGTGTACGATTGCATTTTCAAGGGACGGCAGACTGAAACTACGCACTGATAGGGCGAACCATACTGATACGTACAAAATACTTATATCCCCTAACAAAAGGACAATATATGCCTTGCGACTCAAAATACTCATACAGTACTAGTATCACTTTTCTTCTATTGACGCAATGGTTTTGCTATACTCCTATAAATTCTCTCTGAGCATCATCACGATGAACAGTTCGTGAATACCTACTCATGCCCATAATCATGCCCAGTGCTGCAAATTCAATAAGCAGGTGAGAACCTCCATAACTCATAAACGGTAAGGTGACGCCAGTTACTGGTAGCAACCCTATATTCATGCCAATGTGCACAGTAAAGTGACTGATGAAGAGTATGGCGACACCAAGTGCGAACAACGTTTCAAAATTAGTCGCCCCAAGCGTTGCATGCATTAAAATGCGCCACAACAGGATGCCAAATAGCATAAACAGAAACACGACCCCGACAAATCCCCATTCTTCCGCAAACGATGCAAAAATAAAGTCAGTCTCGTACTCAGGTAAAAATTGTAGCTTGCTCTGCGTACCATATCCAATTCCTTTGCCTAAGAACTGCCCAGACCCTACAGCAATAGTAGATTGATACGCATTGTAGCCAGCACCACGAACATCAGCTAGCGGATTCAAGAATGTTAAAATTCTATCTTTCTGGTAGTCGGCAAATACGAACATCCACATACCTGCTATAGCGAGTGTACCACCAATAAATACAGCTAATAGATGTTTCTTTGATATACCGGACACGAGCACCATCCCAAACCACACGAATGCAATCATAATAGCTGAACCAAAGTCTGGTTGAAGTAAAATGAGCAAGAAAATAATGAGTGCGTATACGCCAGATAAAAGAATGTGCCTAATGTGTGCTATCTCGATATGGCGTCGAGTAAAATATTTAGCCAACAGTGCAATAATTACTAATTTTGCATATTCAGCAGGTTGCACCGCAAAACCTCCAAAATTGAACCTACTCTGAGCACCCTTTACCACATCTCCGAAAACAAAGACCAGCAATAACAGAAGTACCGTTATACCAAAAAGAATGGTCACTATGTTTGTTCTTCGCAAAAATCTAAAATCGATAAAGCTGCATACAAAGAAAACTGCTACTGAAATAGATAACCAAATAACTTGTTTTTCAAAAAACGAATTTGCATCACCATACGCTTGCATGGTTACCAATCCTGCAAGCGTAATCAATACAGCAGATCCCAGTAAAAGAATGTCAATATGTCCAAAATATCGCTGTAGGATATTTCTAGATAAATTTCCCATATTCACGTGCCTATCGTGTGCGTTCAGGCAATATTAAAGGCACTATATCAACGCGCCCAACAACAAAACCAAACGGTTCCGGCCAAGTAAATGCAATAGGAAATTCTTCGTTTGGCTCAACAGCTTCCACCAATGTACGTGATGATGTAAATGCATTTCCAGCGGTATCAAAAACCGTTGCAACCAAAACAATATCATTAATTGTTACCACTTCGCTATTATGAACAACAGCGTCAATCCGTGGCATTGAAGTTGTATCGCTTATCTTTTCATTGCGAACTGAAATTCCTATTGCCGGGTCTTGCATACGCTCCCATGTGAGATCATTTACAAAACTGAAGAATGTTCGTGCTGGGATACGATTTCCAGTATCGATACGACTCTCAAATACTGGGAATACTCCTTCGGGCAAAATAGGAGTACGCCCAAAACGTTCTGCGATAAGAATGTTTTTTTCATCATAGAGTTTGAATTGGTATATACCATCGTATACCCCCGCATTTTTATTTGGATTTTCAATATACGCGACGGTGTTATAAAATCCATCGCGTACTGGAAATGTTCGTGCCCACAAAACAGCATATTTTTGTAAAAAACGTTCATCAAGGAGAGTACACGGACCGCCACGGTCAATTGCTGTTTCGTCTTGATTTAACTTACCATCAAAACACGTAGCCGGTTTGTATATAGTGAAAAATACTATCGGAGTGATAATGCTAAATATAAAAAGCAGTAATCCTCCTCCGTAAATCATTTGTCTCTTTCGAGCCCACGCTGATGTTGCCATTACCTACAAGTATACCTTAAGGCTTCCTGTGGTGTCGAATAGCCTATGCAAAAACGCACCTCACAAAAGTGAGGTGCGTTTTATAGGAGTGTGAATAGTATCCACAAAAGATATATTCAAATATTTTATGTTGGCGCCGAGCTACTCTCGCCTTTACGATCTACTGTTCGCTAGGAAGCGCTTAACTTCTGTGTTCGGAATATTCCAAATTTGCTCACACACGTAGTGTTTGATTACAAATCACAATACCGCACTCATTTATGTTTTTTGTCTTGGCGACTAGCTACTCTCGCCTTTACGACTACCATCGCCACTACAGCGCTTAACTTCTGTGTTCGGAATGAGAACAGGTGTACCCACTGCGTCAAATCACCAAGACAAAAAACACAAAAAATATATTTAGTGCGGTAAGAACAGGTGTCTCTTATAGAGACTGTATATCTGTAAGATATTTTATTCGGCTTACAGCCTCAAAAATATCTTAAAAGGTCTTTCGAAGCGCTCTCAGCACTTCTCGCTCTCTTCGATGAAGCACCAACATAAAATATTCGAATGTTGTTGTACCTATGTTTGAATGTGGACCCTTCTTAATAAAGAAGGGTGGTCGGGGTGGTAGGATTTGAACCTACGACCTTCGCTTTAAAAAGCGACGCTCTACCCAGCTGAGCTACAACCCGACAAATATGAAAAAGAACTGTTCCACATTCAAACATAGGTAGTATTACATAGCACTGAAATCGACATGCAGATTTAAACAAAGCTGTTAGAGAACTCCATACAGGAAACTCCTCGATGAATTAGTACACCTCGGCTAAGTACATCGCTGTACGTACACCTAGTGCCTATCAACGTAGTAGTCTCCTACGGATCTCAAATGATTTCTTATCTTGAAGTTGGCTTCCCGCTTAGATGCTTTCAGCGGTTATCCTTTCCCGACATAGCTACTCGGCAGTGCTTCTGGTGAAACAGCCGATAGACCAGAGGTCAGTTCATTCCGGTCCTCTCGTACTAGGAACAAATCTTCTCAAAAATCGACGCCTGCAGCGGATTACGACCAACCTGTCTCACGCTATTTCATGGTCATTAAATTTGGACTATATCTTCATCCCATAAGGATGGTTAGCGTCTAGTCTCTACGGGGTCAGTTACGACTTCCCTCGGTATTACCTATGCTTTGTAATAGGTTTCACCGATATGGCTAACTTAAGCAACTACACATTACTCTGTAGTGCCGCCGTGAATTGATGTCTTTTACGTCTCTCATACGTAACCTCGGGATTCAGACTGTAGAGAAGTCATACAAGATAACTTCTCAACGGTCTGAACCCAGCTCGCGTACCTTTTTAATTGGCGAACAGCCAAACCCTTGGGACCTTCTTCAGCCCCAGGATAAGGTGAGCCGACATCGAGGTGCCGAACACCGCCGGCGATATGGACTCTTAGGCGGTACCAGCCTGTTATCCCCAGGGTAACTTTTATCCGTTAATCTCTAGCTGCGTCTAAAGCAAGCTATCGGTTCACTATGTTCCGCTTTCGCGCCTGTTTGACACGTACGTCTCACAGTCAAGCTCTCTTATGCCATTACACTATCGGCACGGTTTCCATCCGCGCCTAGAGAACCTTTAAACTCCTCCGTTACTTTTTAGGAGGATAGCGCCCCACTAAAACTACCTGCCAGATACTGTCTCGATATGGTTTTTCCATACTGGTTAGAAGACGCATAAATAAAGGATGGTATTTCACTGACGACTCCATAATCCCCAAAAGGACTACTTCAAAGTCTCCCATCTATTCTACGCATTAGTCACACGCCCCCAATATCAAGCTGTAGTAAAGCTCCTGGGGTCTTTCCGTCCTGCTGCAGGTAAGCGGCATCTTTACCGCTATTGCATTTTCACCGGGCAGTTCCTCGAGACAGTGTCCCAGTCGTTACGCCATTCGTGCACGTCTAAAATTACTAGACAAGGAATTACGCTACCTTAGGACCGTTATAGTTACGGCCGACATTCACCGGGGCTTACATAGCCCAGCATACAAAGTAAACTTCATACACCATCCATGTTTAACCTTCCGGCATTGGTCAGGCGTCACCCCGTATACATCCTCTTACGAGTTCGCACGGAGCTGTGTTTTTGATAAACAGTCGCCAGGACTCTTTCGCTGCGGCCTACTACCCGAAGATAGCAGGCAGACCTTATCCCTAAGTTACGGTCGCTTTTTTGCCGAGTTCCTTGAGGAACTTTCACCCGTTCGCCTTAGTCTTCTCGACTCTACCACCTGTGTTGGTTTGCGGTACGGTCCACACACTGTTGAAGCTTAGAAGCTTTTCTTGGAGGGCTCTTCGCACAAATCTACCTCTGCGAACAGAGGCATTTCTTCGGTTCTCGAAAGTATGTGATACACGGATTTTCCTATGTATCCTCTCTTAGAACAAAAAACACCAATCCAGTAAGGTGCTCGTACTTGTTTCCCCCGTCACTCCATCGCACAGTGCGCAGGTTACGGAATATTAACCGTATGTCCATCGCCTCCCCCGTTCGGGATCGGCTTAGGCCCGACTAACCCTGAGCTGATCTTCATAGCCCAGGAAACCTCGGTATTTCGGCGTGTGGGAATCTCACCCACAATGCGGTTACTCGTGCCAACATTCTCACTTCCATATACTCCACCATGGGTCACCCCTTTGGCTTCATCGCGAATGGAACGCTCTCCTACCGCTTGCGAACTTCATTCAGGACGTGTAAACATATCCTGAATGAAATTCACAAGCCCGCAGTTTCGGTACGATACTTAACCCCGATCATCTTCGGCGCAAGGTCTCTGAGTGAGTGAGCTGTTACGCTATCTTTAAAGGGTGGCTGCCTCTAAGCCAACCTCCTCACTGTCAAAGAAACCTCACCTCCTCGTTTGTACTTAGTATCAATTTAGGGACCTTAACTTGCGATCTGGGCTGTTTCCCTTTTGAGCACAGGAGCTTCGCCCCCTGACTCTAACTGCCACGCTTTTAACTACTGGTATTCGGAGTTTGATAGGAGTGACGAGCTTTCGCCCTGTTCACACCTTCCAGTGCTCTACCCCCAGTAGGAACACGTGACGCCAACCCTAAAGCTGTTTCGGAGAGAACCAGCTATTACCAAGTTCGATTAGCTTTTCACTCCTTACCACAAGTCATCCGAGCGCGTTGTACGACGCAACGGTTCGGGCCTCCAGAGATCTTTCGAACTCCTTCACCCTGCTCATGGTAAGCTCACCTGATTTCGGGTCTAATCCATACGACTATTATTTCGCGCTATTCACACTCGCTTTCGCTGTGGCTCCACCCGAAAAGGGCTTAGCCAGCCATATGCATTAACTCGTTGGCTCATTCTTCAATAGGCACGCCGTCGAGGTGCAAGACCTCTTCGACTCCTTGTAGACACATGGTTTCAGTTCTATTTCACTCCCCTCATCGGGGTTCTTTTCACCTTTCCCTCACGGTACTTGTTCACTATCGATCTGAATGTATATTTAGCCTTACCAGTTAGTTCTGGCAGATTCACTCGGGCTATTCGTGTCCCGAGCTACTCAAGAACGTTAGCTAAAGAGTTATGTCATTTTCAAATACGGGACTATTACCCTCTCGGGTCAACCTTCCCAGGTTGTTCTTTTAATAACATATTTTGTAACTCTTCCTACATAAATGCAGCACTAACGCCTTACAACCCCTCTACGCAAGCGCAGAGGTTTGGGCTTCTTCCGTTTCGCTCGCCGCTACTCAGGAAATACCTATTGGTTTCTATTCCTCCGGGTACTAAGATGTTTCAATTCCCCGGGTGTGCTCCTCGCATCAAGTGCAAGGTCATCGAGTGTTGCTCGATGGGGTTCCCCCATTCAGAAATTTTCGGATCGAAGGTTGTTTGGCACCTCCCCGAAACTTATCGCAGCCAGACCACGTCTTTCATCGCTCCATTCAGTCAAGGCATCCACCATGCGCCCTTAATGGAACTTCCTGTAAGGAGTTCCACTAACCGCTTTGTTTGTGTGTCTTAACGTCACCTCCATCTGATATGTTTACAAAGTATTTAAATTTCTACTACGACTTGTTTCGAAAAATGCACCAATGCACTGCATTGATTTATTTTTCTCAACTGCGTCTCGCGAGAAATTTGGTCATACTTTTCTATAAACATCTCATCCGTCGGCGACTTGCCAACACAACGCAAACCACTTTACGTTTGTTGACGTGTTTTGAAACTACCAGCAAGCCCGGTGAGGCTGCTGTTAGAGCACACTGAAAAAATAGTAACGTTATGAGAATGGCAAGTAACGAGCTGAACGCGCGATAAGAAAGATGCGGCGTAGCGCGGCTACGTTAAATTTTTCAAATCGTTGTGTGTAGGCCGTTACTCTCATTCGTAATAGTTAATAGTTTTTCAGTGTGCTCCATGTAGTTTCGATTTATTTTCTACTTACTTAAAAGTAGTAAATGCAATGCATGCCCCGCACGGAAAGACCTGGTCGGCTAGACCAAAAATCAAACGGGACATACTATCTGCATGTCGATTTCAATGCTATGTAATTGTCAAAGTACAACGTATTTTAGGCAATAAAAAAGGTCGCTCATGCGACCGAATCAAGTGCTTTTAAAAATAAAAAGTCACCTTACCGGCTCGCCTTTTGCTTCTTTAAATTACTCATAAATACGTGGTCGCTATTATATAGATGCAAGCATAAAAGTCAACAAAATGAAGATAAAAAACAGAGTCGACATATGAAAATACATGTCGACTCCTTGCTTTTTAAGAGATGTTACTCCATCCCATCATGCAAACGTGGAATACTGCTATTCGAGACCTTGTTTGCAAAAGTCCATGCTTCCCGTCCCTTGAAGAATAATTGCGGAAATACATACGATGTTGACGCAGCAACATATCCAGATGGCCCGTGAATTGGACGTACGCATGACACCACCCATACGCCAAAACGTATCTGGCGATGAACCATTACTGGTCCGTATTTCAATTCTTTTGCAACCATGTTCTTGTCAGCATGACGAGCAAAATCTTCGGGCGGAAACATAAAGAAGAAAATCAACTGCTGAGAATTGCTTTTCATAAGTGCCCCTCCTAATATAAATGAGCTGACACCTGTATACCATCAAAATATGCAAAACAAAACACCCTCCGTTCGGAGGGTGTTTTGTAACAAAAATAGAAAAGACTATTTATGACTCATTTCTGAGCGTAGTTGTTCGATGTACCGTGCTGCTGCTGCTTGTCCACCGAGTCCGAACGCAAGTCCGAACGCAAGTGAAAGCGCTACAACAACTCCTGCGAACAATGTTTGTAGGAATGCCGTTGCAACATTCAATTGAATAAGCGCTGCGATAACCGCGAAAATCCAGATTGACCACTTAGCAACACTGCCAAGAAAATGTGCACTCTTCATTTCTGCAGCTCGCGCTGCTCCTGCAACCAGACTTCTTACGAACTCACCAAGTACTGCTGCGATCAAAAGAATTAATACTGCAACGATAACTTGTGGCAAGTACAAGAGGACAACTTCCTGAAGAAAGACACCAACTTGTGTAAGACCAAGAACTTCCACTGCAGCGAGTAAGAATACAATAATGATGAACCATTTTACGAGTCCACCTAGTAAACCTCCAGCACTCATGCGAAAACCTCCTCGGTTAACAGCCTCTTCAAAACCAGCGCTTCGGAGTGCGTTATCTATCTTAAGTGCGTCAACAATTTGTGCGACAACACGCCCTAAGATAGCTCCCACAATCCAACCGATTACGAAGATCACGATTGCTACAACTATGTTTGGTACGAAAACTACAAAGTTAAGCCAAACTTCTTGAAACGACTGCTGAATAGCAGCAGTCCATGATTGAATCAACATAACGTTATTTTTTGCCTAGGCGTTATATTAGAAAACGAATAATAATACAGTACCGACCTCCCTTAATAATACACTGTATAAGACGCTATTTTTTTATGGCTGTGGGTATGTTTTACTGCACTTTTCCTATTTTGCGCATGTGTACATCCTTCCAGGCTGGCGCCATTTTATCAACAATAATTTGGTGAGGATAGTCGAGTACATCACGAATCAATCTATCATAGACACTTAAACGATATGTAAAATCTGGTGTTGAAAAAGCAGCGTATCGGAGCTCATGGCCCATATGTGATTCCAAATCTCGTATAGCTTCCTTCAGGCGTGAGTCTTTCAAAGAGTCCCCGACGACGAGTATGTCTATGCGGCTATCCGTATCACGAATAAATACACCTGAAATAATAACGAGCTTGATTTTCCCTGTTCCATTAATCTTTTTCAAAATCCCATTATCATCAGTTGGATTGATGTTGAGTATAAAATTTCGCAATGCAAGCAAATCTGCAAACGTACTGTCTATTATGAATCCAGAAACTTTCTTTTTTGCTTCTTTTTTATTCTTACCCCTTCCTTTTGTAACGATACGAGTGTCGTTTTGTTTTTTAAGCAGCCCTATTTTTGTAAACAGATCAAGTTCTTTACGCACTGTTTGTGGATGCACTTTGGCACGTTTTGCAACTTCATCTGAGGTATAGCATGAATCAAGATTAGACAGAAATAATCGAAGTATCTTAACTCGTGCAGGGCTTCCCAGTAATGCGCTGAGTACATCATTCATTGGGGTGATTGTAGCATAATGGATACCTTATACACAAAAGACTATACGAATCTCGCACAGAGCGTCTAAAAATCCATTAAAAAGGCTTATAGTTCATTTGAAAGTCACAGTCCACCATTTTCTTAGTTCACCAAAGGACGGACCAGACTCTCTTTGATGCGAAAGAACAACACGCACATAACACAACCACCAACGTTAACGTTGGTGGTTGTGTTATCTAACGTAAAACATGAAGTATTTCAGCTCAATTGTGATTCCTCCTGAAGTCTAGCAGGACTTAAAACTATTTAAGTTCAACACTGGCTCCAGCTTCAGTGAGCTTCGCCTTCATTTCTTCTGCATCTTCTGGCTTTACACCACTCTTAAGGTCAGCTGGTGCTGATTCTACAAGATCCTTTGCTTCTTTAAGCCCAAGGCCGAGTACTTCCTTAATTGCCTTGATAACTCCAATCTTTGAGTCACCTACAGCTGAAAGGTGAACGATGTAATCGCTCTTTTCCTCAACAGCCTCACCGCCTGCGGCACCTCCCGCAACGGCGACAGCTGCTGCTGAAACACCAAACTTCTTTTCAAGAACTTTTACCAGTCCATGAAGTTCAAGAACGGTCATTTTTTCGATTTTTTCGATAAGGTCTTTGTACTCATCTGGTACTTCAACCTCTTCTGCTTCCTCAGCTGGTGCTGATTCTTCAGCCTTTTCTTCAACAGCTGGTGCTTCTTCAACAACTGCTTCTCCTGACTGCGCAGGCAGGTCTTTGGTTTCTTCTGCTACTTCTTCAGTAGCAGCCTCGTCTTTCTTTTCTTCTTCAGTCATGATTTTAAATGTTATATCTAGTAAACGTTTATGCTTCTTTCTTTTCTGCAATTCCGTTAAGTGCTACAACCAAACCTTGAATTGGTGAGTTGACGACGTTTGCAAACATACCACGAAGCGTGTTCACTGGTGGAATGGTTGCGACTTCGTTCATCTCTGCAGCATCCATGAAGCGACCTTCAAAGACACCTCCCACAATTGAAAGCTTGTCGCCGTACTTCTTTACAAACGAGTACACGTTTCGTGCTGGAGCTGTTGGATCGTCAGACCCATCTGCCTGCGCAGGCAGATATGCTACCGCAATCTCTCCTTCAAGAATCGGCTGCTCGCCTTCTACTCCTGCGCTTTCAAGTGCACGAGCCACAAGAGTTTTTCTAGCAACAAAATATGATACTCCTTCATCGCGAAGACCACCGCGCATGTTGGTTTCTTCACCTACTGGGAGCCCATTGAAGTGCACAAATACTGTCGATGCCGACGTTTTTACTGCATCCTCGAGACGTTCAAGAATTGCTTTCTTTTGTTCTTTTGTTTTTGCCATAGAGCAATACGAAAATGCTGATAAATGGTAACGAGTATTATATACGAAGAGAATCAACCTCGGCACGTCTGACCCCAGCCCTGCAAGCAGAGCTGGGAGCGCGCTTTCTTCAGCTCGTTAGGGAAGACTATACCCAAATATGGCAAAAAGTGCAACGATTTACTATGAATTGACAATATGTGTATGTGTGTTAAAGTATTCTTAGACCCACCACAAGAGGACTTCACCTATGAACAATATGTTGAACCTTATGGGAAAAGAGTACACACTCGCTGACCGCATTGGTCGCCACCGCTTTGGTGGTGTAAAACTTCAAGGAGCTGTTGCAACGATGCTATCCAGCGAGGACGGCAAGATTGGTGACTATGTCACTGACCCTGCCGATCGAGAAATAGTCGAGTCAATTGCAAAAGGTGTCGGCATCGAGTTGCGACACTGAGCTTTTCGATCTCACCTGTTTAAAGAGCGCGGACACCTCTGGTGTCCGCGCCTTACCTTTTCCCTACTTAAATAATACGAACGAAACCCCTGCCTGCATCAAATCTTCTGTAGTTATATCGTAATAGTTAACGGCCAACACGACACTCAAACTAATTGAGAGCATGAACATAAATCCGAAAAGAAAGTTAAAAAATGTACCGTTGAGAAGTCCTTTTTTCATATCTATATATAATACCACTTGATACAGAAAGTCAGATTAATTTTCCTGTGGAATATCAACATCCACAAAAACACTCTCTACCAAGGTTCCATCATCACACGACAATGTAAGGGTCGTGTCTTCAGCAATAAGTGTGAATTCACTCCCTGATGTACCAACCCATGCACTAAGCCCTCCAGTTACAGTACAGCTAGTAGCCCCCGAGGTACTCCATGATATTGTCGTCGGACCAAAGAACCCCGACGATGGATTGGCAGAGATATTCCCGCTTATTCCTGAAGCTCCACCGCCGCCCGCCCCTTGGATTGGCGCAAAAAACATTTTTTGTATCCATGGTGTAGGATCTTCACATCCTGGTTGATCACCAATCCAACCCACCTTATTCCATGGTCCCTGGATCGAGTTCGCGAGACACTCTTCTTCGCGTTCTTGTTCACGTTGCGCAAGTAACGCTTCAAGAAAAGCAATGAGTGCACTCGCTTCGTTGACTCGCGCTTGCAATTCACTGAGTGTTGGCCCTGTTTGTGTTTGTGGCGTCACTCCGTCTGGTAACGGTTCTCCAACGATAGTTTTCTTTAGTGCTTGCTGTAACCCAAGTAATGCACTCGCTGGCTGGGCGTCTTCTTTAATTACTGAGTCACGCGCAGCTGCTGGAGTACTAATGCCGTATATCTTTGCCGCGGCATAGTAACCATCTAAATCATCTTTATTAAGTTCATATATATCAGCAGCTGCGAGTGATGTAAGCGATGCTTTTGAGTCTCTTCCAAATGCGAGCCTCTTCATCATCCTGTCAGTTTCTTTGTAACTCTTGTTCATCGCAAGCAGCCTCCCTGTCTTCCGCTCTTCTTCGACTTCCTTAAAGAAAAGGTCAATGACTCCCATACCAGAAGCTACGGCATGCTGAGATAACACTTACCAGTTTTCAGTAAGAATTCTATCTTTTGCATCTGTAAGGAAGTACTCTTCATTTGAAATATCAGTTTCTATACTTCGATTTACAAAGATGCGGACTATTCTTCCTTCAGAACCCACGCCAAGATATTGATTCTTCCCGTCATCTCGAGTTCTTTCTAACCTGACTTTATTCCTTGCGGGTAAAGAGTAGGTATTAAAGAGCGTGTCCTTACTCAGAAAATTTTCTTGTGTAAACCTGGCAGTACTAGCAATAGCGTCATGTATATCTGAAAAACTCTTTGGTTCTAATCTCAACAAATTATTCTGTACATCACCACTTGTAAAGTCTTTGGTAAAGTCTTCATAACTATCCTTATTTCCCACACCCCACTGATACGGATGCGTATCCCCACGTACATGAGCCGGTACTGTAGCATCTTGAATTAAATGCAATACATGCCCAAGTGCCTCGGCTCCACGTTCGGCGTCACCATGAACATACTCATACACTGCACGCCCCCACGTATAGTCTTGCTTACTCGAAAAGAGAGGTGTATATGCTGGCAATCTACCCAAGCCCCAGCTCGCTTGTTCTATAATATTATTTACCCACTCAGCCGATGACTGATACTTCAAGATTCCTTCTCCAGTGACACCATCGTAAAAATGATTAAGAAAGCGCAAAGAGTCATCTTCTTCTTTGCTCCCACGAATTATGGCTTGCTCTTCAGCAGGAGTCAAAATATCGCCATTTTTATTTTCGTATGCTCTGATCAGCACTTCAGTTATTCCATTATGTGTAGGAACAGCATACGCTTGAACAGACTGTGGCAACATACCCAACCAAACCAGTAGAGTGACGATTATTACAAATCTTCTATTTTCCATACGCCGGTGAGGGGATTCTTAACTAACATGTACACAAACCCTGGTCCACCATCTATATCATCAGTGTAAAACTCAAATCGTTCGCCATCTGGATACATATCTCCACCTATTATTTTTTCATAATCATTCAAATGTATATTCAAAGTATTCCTTTCTTTAACTCCAGCCCACGCTTCTTTCATACGTTCTTGTTGTTCAACAATATAATACTTAGCCGCTTGGTCTGTATCTCCAGTTTTAAGTGCTGCGACAAATAAATCCCATGTTTCCTGTGGCGTCTCACCGCCGTCAAAATCAGCTGCGTACCGAGCTTCAAGTGCCGTTTGTTCGGCCTCGTACTTCGCATACTCGGCCACCGCTTCGAGATACCTCGCTTGTCGTGGCTGGTCTATTTTCCACGACTGATAGTAATCGGCTACAAATAATGCTGCCCATGCACCAATAATCACAGCAATAAGCCAAACCCACCATTTGCCAGATAACCCTTCCAGAAAGTCATATTTCATATTTGAATACTATCATATTGCAATACGGCAATATATAGAATTCTATGCAGTAGGTATACCTATTTCTTTCCCTTTTTAAGAGGTTTAAGTGTTTCCAAATCGAGTGTTTCGTCTATGCGAATTTGATTTACGAACTCTGGAACGTGAGAAACAAGTATCATAGCGCCCTCATATTCATCTAGTGCCTCAGCAATGATTGGTAAATGACGAAAGTTAATGTGGTTTGTAGGTTCATCAAGAATAAGAAGGTTTGGCTTCAAAAGCACTAATTGAGCAAATGCTACCAATCCTTTCTGTCCTTCAGACAAATCTCCTACCTTCGAATACATGATGTCCGCTGTGATAAGGAACCCTGCCGCAACACTACGCATATAGTGCTCATCAGGTTTTGGCATTGCTGATTCAAGCGTCTTGTACACCGTCTCATCAAAATTGAGCGTTGAGAAATCCTGTCGGTAATATCCGACATTCACTCCAGAAGCGATAATAGCTCCCTCTTCAGTATTGTTAGCCAACCGTTCAAGTAGTGTACTTTTGCCGATACCGTTTGGTCCAGTAAGAAGAAGGTGCCTATTTTTCATAAGCGACACCTCAGCAGCACGCTCTTGCGGCTTATTGTCTTTCATTACGAGCACAGAGTTAATATGTAGAATCTCCCCTATTGGACGCTCTCTCATGTCAATAGTAAATGGTCGGATTGTCTTATCTTCGCGCCGTACGTCTACCTTAGACTCCTCAGCTTCTGCCGCACTTTCACGCATTCGTTTCGCAACCATACGCATGTTTCCACCCTTATTTGCGAAGAAGTTGGCTTTGTCTTTCTTTTCTTTGATAATCTTCTCAGCTTGAGCATTCTTGCGGCGTTCTTTTTCTACTCGTGCAGTAATATCACGCACTACGTCTTTATAGTTACCAACGTACTGTTCTACCTTTCGGGTAAATATATCGAGATACAAAACACCTTGTGTAAACGCATTCAAGAAATCTGCATCATGCGAAATGACAATAACTGTCTTCTTGTAGTCGATTAGGAACTTCTCTAAGTGAGCAATACCCTCTTTATCTAAATTGTTCGTAGGCTCATCGAGTAGTAGCAGGTCAGGCTTTTGGATAAGTGCAGAAGCCAATAGAAGTCGTGCTTGCTGCCCACCTGAGAACTCTTTTACTCTCTTTTCTTTATCAGCATGTAAATTAACTACCTCAAGAATATCGTCAATTCGTGGGTCAATATCGTACACCTTCTCTTTAAAACTTCTCTCAAAAAACTCGCGCACCGAAAGCTCTAATTGTTCACGTGGTATTACTTGGCGCGCTATAGCCACAGAGAGGTTCGGTGCTATTTGTATGACGCCATCTTCTGGTTCAGATGCTCTTGTAATAAGCGAGAAGAGTGTGCTTTTACCAGCCCCATTTTGACCCATGAGCGTAATCTTGGAACCGCGACGCACAGTAAAACCAACCTCATCGAGTATGGGTTTAGTAGAGCCGTGTTCAAACGACACGGTATCAAATCTCACTATTACTTCTCCTCTTTCTGACATATATAAAACAAAGAGGTGCACATACCGTGCGCCTCTTTAGCCATTGGAGAATACTGTATATGAACCGTTTACACAACCACCAAGCTTGAACACTATGTAACGTATAAAAAACTTGCTCTGTACCACTACCCCAACCTGCGCAAGGGCGGTCCTTGTGCAGGCTGGGGTATTTATAGTTTAGGGTTTTAAAGACTTATTCGGAATATACCCAGTTGAGTACTCTGAAATCAGAATGTGGAGTGGTAGTTCCTTGTCCTATCATGTAATCAAAAAATTCTTGGTCGTCTGTGTCATGTGCCGCGCCAGTGTATCTTTTCCAAAATGCAATAAAAATATTATCACCATCTTCTAGCGCGTCCGTAATATCCCCATTTTCGTTTGATTTAATTCCCGCGACTGAATGACCAGCCAAAAGCGTTGAGCTCCCTACCACCCCTCGATATGCAGAGCCCGCATACCCCTCTGCTCCCCATAGTTTGTTTAAGTATGTACAATTTGGTGTACTTAAGTTAGCTGGAACATCCGGTGAGTATATTCCCCCTTCTTGAAAACTATCCGTATACGGGGCACAAAAATACCCGACTTCTGGATAACCTTTACTATTCTCCTGGCCTACCGTTCCATAAATTTTCCTATCGGTACCATACTCATACCCGCGAGAATCGTAAAATTCATTAACTACATCATACCCATCATTACTTTGCCAATTTGCGCCTTCGTTCCCAGCGATTGCAACATCTTTACGTTCCATACTGTAAAATTTTCCGGAATTTGTACCGCCGCACCAACCACTACATATCGAAACCGAAGGTGTACTATCAAGCACACTTGAGAAATCACTATTGGATATCTCTAGCGTAAGCTCCTCACCATCATCAGAAAATTGGTTGAAATTTGTCGCCAAGTCTTCGACTTTTGTTGTTGCAGTGCCGTCTCCTCGTTCAACAATGTATGTTCGTGTGTTCCACGAACTCCCTGTCGATATCGTTCCGCTTAGCGCGATGGGTGGAATTCCGCTTTCCCTGCGTATGTGTATATTTGCAAGAGTAAGTTCGTAATCCGTGCGATTATATAATTCAAACCATTCATCCTCAATACTTGCAGCCGTACCTCCCCATGCAATCTCAGAAATAACAATCGGGTTAGCAAATACTTCAACCGAAACTGTATTTGAAGACGCACTATTACCTGCGGCATCAATTACGTTAACAACAACATTCGATGTTTGCTGATCCTCGAGATGTATTGTTGTAGTAGTTGCTGTTGTTGTTGTCGCAATTGAATCATTCACTAAAACAGAATAGGTTGCTGCATCTGGAACCGTCACCCAAGAAAGATGTACTTCTGTAGTTCCCGCTAAGCACATACCATCATTTCGCAACGTAGCAGTACATTCTAATACTTCAAGCACTGTGGGATTGGGATTTGTAACATCCACCTCTACACGTAATTCGTTAGCAGAAGATGTGTTCCCTGCTATATCACTTTGTGTAAATGATGCCTCAATAATACCTTCACTTAGGACACCTGGATCAATAGTCCACGTACCGTCTGATGCTACTGTTGTTGTGGCGGTAGTGGTAGCAATGATGCCAGTCACGACATAATCAGTAACCCCTGTACCAAAAAAGGATACAGTCGTGGTAGCAACAAAGGTATTGTTCTCTGGAGATGCTACTACCGGAGGCTCTACTGTTACAGTCGTCGTCTCTTCATTAGAAACACCGCTGCCACCTCCTCCGTAGCCATACCCACCAGGTTCAAAAGGTGACGAGTTACTTGACGAAACTTCAGGCATAGGCGACGTCTCAACACTCATTTCCGGTGGTGCTTCTTCCGTAAGAACTACGTCTACAATTTCTTCTTCCTGCTCTCCTTTAGTTGGCAACTCTAGTTCTACCTCTACTCTTTCGTCCACCTCTCTCTCCGGTGCTGGCGGAGTTCCTGCTGGTATACGCTCGCCGATGATAGGCTGCCCTGCTTGGCGCAGCCCTAAAAGCGCACTAGCTGGCTGTGTATTTGGTTCATCCTTTAAAACAGATTCACGTGCCACTACAGGGACAGGTATGTTGTATATCTCTGCTGCTGCGAAGTATCCATCCAAATCATCTTTATTTAGTTCGTACACATCCGCTGCAGAGAGCGACGCTATCATTCCTTGTTGAGAATCCCGAACAAACGCAAGCGACTTCACAAATCGTTTTGTATCGGTTCTACTCTTATTCATGCTTAAAAGTTCCTTGCTCTGCTTTTCTTGTTCAACCTCTCGGAAAAATAAATCTATAATGCCCATACCAGAAGAAATTGCATGGTGCGATAATGCTTCCCAATTCTCTGTAAGAATCTTGTCTTGTTTGTCGGTTAAGAAGTATTTTTCTACTCGCTCATTAGTAACCCAGTTTTTCTCTTTATCTACACGAACAATTTCTCCATATTTACCTATACCGAAATATTGATCAACACCATCAACTTTTGACATCTCAAGTCTTAGCCCCGCTCGCTTAGGCAAGTCATAATCTTTAAAAAGAGTATCTTCGCTTAGAAAATTCTCCTGAGTAAACAGTGCGGTACTCATTACCGCCTCGTCTAGGTTTGTAAAATATTTAGCAGACCCACTGAAAGGAGGTACGTCACTTAGGATAAAATTCTCGCTAAAATCTTCATAGCGATCCTCATCGCCAATTCCCCATCGAGATAAATGAGGGTCATTGCGCACATGGGCCGGAACCGTCGCATCTTGTATTAAATGCAACACATGTCCTAATGCTTCCGCTCCGCGCACCGCATCACCATGTGCATATTCGTACACAGCACGTTTCCACGTGTAGTCTTGTACCCCAGAAAATAAGGGTTCAGTTGCTTTTAATCTATTTATCCCAAGTTTTCCTACTCCCCAATTAGCCTGTTTAATAATGTCGTTCATCCACTCTACAGACGATTTATTTTTTGCTACTCCTTTCTTACTCACCGGATCATAAAAGTGATTAAGGTACCGTGCGTCGTCGTCTTCCTCTCTGCTGCCACGAACAATCGCTGCCTCTTCCTCTGAGCTAAACACATCCCCCTGTTTCTCCTCATATTCTTGTAGCAACGCTTCAGTGAGCACACTATGCGCCGAAACAGCGTACGCATGCACCCTACCAACGTCAACAATCGCAAATGCGAAAAAAGAGACAACAAGAACTGCCAGTGTTACAGGTCTTCTATTTTCCATACACCAGTTATAGGATTTTTAACCAACATGAATACAAACCCAGGTCCATTATCGATACTGCCGGTATAAAACTCAAAGCGTTCTCCGTTTGGATACATAGTACCTCCTTTTATTAAAGGTAAGTCTTCATTTAAAAATGAATTGAGCGCCCCACTTTTCTTACCAATCTCAAAATTCTTAAGCATCTCTTTTTGCTCCTCAACAATAAAATACTTTGCAGCTTGGTCAGTATCACCTTCCTTGAGGGCAGTCACAAATAAATCCCATGTTTCTTCCGGTGTTTTCCCACCATCAAAATCAGCAGCGTATTGGGCACGCAAAGCAATTAATTCGGCTTCGTATCCCGCATACTCAGCTAGTGCCTGTGTGTATTGTGCTCGGTACGGAGCGTTGACTTTCCAAGAATAGTAGTAAATGTATGCTTGGTATACCAACCATGCACCAACCGGAATAATCACCACCCAAAACCACCACTGCTTATAAAGTGTCCTAATGAAATTCATATTTTGATGATACCACGCTGATCGCACCCATTACGTAACACCAATCCAATTGTGGAAAACCCCCTGCACAAGGACCGCCCTCGTGCGGGGATTTTACTCTTCAATATAGAAATCGAAAAGCTGTTCAGGTATTTGCACATCATCTTTCCAGGGCAAATCATCGTCTTGAACAATAACTGAACTTTCTGGACGATCCCCTATAAAATAATCGTAATAGCTCGAATATCCGTACTCATTCAAAAAGTTTATAGCGCCTTTTTTATCTATAAAACCATCTTCTTTCCACGAACTTTTAAACAAATCTACTGGATTAAGATGGATATACGAAAATATATGTCGAAAATAGAAGTCACTATCAATATGTTTTGCTTGAAATCTTCCCTGAAACAATGCTCCAGATCTCTCATACTTTTTATTAAAGTACATTGAGTACCCGGTCATAACTTTGCTCATAAACTTAGAAATTCCATCGTCTTCTTTCTCTCGAATAATTAAATGCACATGGTTGGGCATTAAGCAGTAAGACAGTACATCAACTAAAGTATTTTGTGGTATCTCTTCAGAAAACACGTCGCGCAAGGACCGCCCTTGTGCAGAATAGTGCCGGTTGAGATCAGAAATCCGAACGGCCTGCTGCGTATTGCCGAGCAACAAAAGCAAAAGGAAGCGTTGATAGTCACTAACAGACGTAAAAATTTTCCTCCTTTCTACACCGCGATTGTAGACATGATAGTACTCACCCTCAACAAAAGGAACTTTTCTTTGCATCTTTCTCATTTTGGCACAAGGACCGCCCTTGTGCAATTTGCGCAAGGGCGGTCCTTGTGCAGAAAAAGTCCTTGTGCAGTTTCAAGAAATTAGAGTTCCCAGATTACAAATTCGCCGTTTTCGAAGAAAAAATAGAGCGAGTATCCATTAGTTTGGCCTTGCGGAATAACTCTGATTTCGTAAATTCCACTCTTTGGCTGTGCAAGCTCAACTTCCCCCACTGTACCCGAAAAATACGCTGTTACGACAGGGTGTTGGATTCCTTTTTCTTCGTATTCTTTAAATGACTCACTGTATGAATCTTTAACGCTTTCACTGAAGTACGAGAGCGCCCGTTCGTAATTTCCTGCCTGCATAGCCTCGGCGAAATAGTCAAGTGCTGCACGCGGTGAGTCTGTTGCTGCAAGCCGTGGGCCGAGTTCTTTTTTAGTAATGGGTTTATTTTCCACACTACTTTGTGGTGAAGTTTTCCCATCAGCAGTTACTGGGGTGTCGGGTTTTTCTTCGAGGCTTTCTTGTGTTTTGCTTTCAGGATTCTCTGCAACTAGCTCTGTTGTGGTTGCCGTTTCTTCAGTGCTAACGGTTTCGGTTACTATACTA
>DCYW01000031.1:0-262 GCA_002331185.1 Patescibacteria group bacterium UBA2100
TGTAGCTATGGTTCCATCGTCTAACGGTTAGGACACCAGGTTTTCATCCTGGAAATCGGCGTTCGATTCCCCGTGGAATCACAAATGCTTAAAGCTCAGTGCAACGCACTGGGCTTTTAGCGTTTTGTAGGTTGTAAGGGGAATCGAAAGACGGAGGCGGTATACAAGACGAGTGTAGCGAGTGCTTGTCGCCGAGTCAGGGCAGGAGCCACTTAACGAGCTTTGCGAGTTTAGTGAGCTGCGCCGATTCCCCGTGGAATCA
>DCYW01000031.1:570-8628 GCA_002331185.1 Patescibacteria group bacterium UBA2100
CCGATTCCCCGTGGAATCACAAATCCAAAAACATTAAAACTCGAGTACTTCACGTATCGGATATGTGACCCTCGGAGTGTCGAACGACTAGTCGAAACTAGTCTTCATTCGGCGCATCCAACGCAACAAGCTTTCGAAACAGAACCTCAACTGATTGAGTATCTGTAGCTTGTTCCTCCGCGCGCTCAAGCATGCGACTGAGCAATCGTTCGATGCTGTCTATGTAAGCGCATGGTGAGAGTAGGGAACATTTTTGACTCATACAACAATGTGAATTAGTAACTGATAATCATTCGACCACTGAGTATTTTGAGTTATTGAAAAGAGAAGTGTAGGGGTGCGTTTGTGCCCTGAGAGACATTTTGCACACCGTCATCGATATAAGAAAAAGCCCCGCCAATTGTAGCGGGGCTTTCCATCAGATTTTGTTCAGGACTTTGAAAGTCGTTTCGCCGATTCATGCATTCGCTCTACTGCGCCTGCGGTATTTCGTTCGACACGTTTAGTTACTCCGGAGTGGTGATTTCCTTTCTTTCGTGGAGGGCTGAACTTTTCAGGATTTGCACTCATAATTCCTCTTGCGAGGGAATCTGGAGCCAAAATTTCTCGCACCATTGGCGTGATACGCTTCTTAAAATCTGGTGGTAGATCAATGTACATTGTTGAATCCTCCGTTCAAATGATCAGCCTACAGAGTAGCATGGAAGGTGGAATTGCTCCTAGGTACATATAGAATCTTGAACTAAGAATTCCTTAAACTCTTCAAGCAGTTGTTTCCATCCTGCTCCGACGTGGGTCACTAGATTAAAAATACTCAGGCCGGCTTAGGTCTGAGTATTTTTATATCTGTGATATATCAATGATGAATTGAACAGGCGGAAAGCCGCGTGCGGAGCACAAAAAACCGCCCATCACTTTGTATAGGATGATGGGCGGACTGCATGAAAAGCATGACGAAGGGAAAAATATTACCGCATTCCAACGTTCATTGCTTTCGGGTACTCATTGGCGAATGCAAGCGCAGATGCTTCATCTGTGAGGCGACCAAACTGTGATTGTGCTATCCTTGGATCGATTCGTACTGAACCTGATGGATTACCGGTGTAGGTTATCACGAGGTTAGCGTCGGTAACAGAACCCTGTATTTATTGAATTTCTACGGCGGCGTATCAATAAACCTTGCCGTGAGGGCTCAACTCTACGTTGAACCAGACAAGATCACCAGGTGCGAGCTGGTCGCATTGATCTGGGGTGAGCCAGTTGAAACTCCAACTTTTTGTGTCAGTTAATCACTGGTCTTTTGTACGTGTTGTAGACCCCACGTAGCAATAGTTAAAGAAGCGTGTTCGCGTTACTATATATACATGCCCACACAAGACTGGTACTTAGAGCTCACTAGACCTTTTTGGTCTCCTCCTGCATGGTTGTTTGGTCCAGTGTGGACGGTGCTTTACGCAATCATTGCAGTATCTTTTGGGACTATTTTTTATAAGGTAATCACAAAGGAGATTCCCTGGATAATTGCAGTACCCTTTGCACTAAATCTCGTTTTTAATTTCGCGTTTACACCAATACAGTTTGGACTCAAGAATAATCTACTCGCATCACTAGATATTTTGCTTGTTGTTGGTACGCTTATGTGGGCACTTACACTAGTATGGTATCGAGTACCAGAATTACGCTGGGTTGTATATGTGAACATCCCATATCTTTTGTGGGGTACGTTTGCAACTGCACTACAATTAACCATAACGTATATCAATACATAGTATGTTCATAAAACTGTTTTTCGTTGCACTCCCTGTTTTCTTTGTCATCGATATGATCTGGCTTGGACTCGTGGCAAAGAATTTTTATCAAAACCAAATTGGTTTTTTAATGAAAAGCGACATTAATTGGACTGCCGCGATAATCTTCTATCTCATTTTTATTGCTGGCCTTGTTCTTTTTGTAGTCGCGCCAGCGATGGAAAAAGGCCTTTGGGTCCATGCGCTTGTGTTTGGCGCACTGTTTGGCTTCATTACGTATGCAACCTACGATCTTACTAACCTTGCAACACTTAAAGATTGGCCACTTTTAGTTACGATAGTTGATATGATGTGGGGCGCAGTGTTAGCCGCTTCTGTATCAACAATTACCTACTTCATTGCAACTAAAATAGGACTATGAACTACTTTGTAGCACTCGCGGCTATACTCTTTGTGTATATGAGTCTTTGGTTCGTAGTATCTTTAATCAAAAAAAGAAATGATGTGGCTGATGTGGCGTGGGGTCTTGGCTTTGTAGTATTAGCGTGGGCAGCCGTATTCATTAGTGCTGGCAGTAGTATGCAAGGCATACTGGTAGTACTACTTGTAACAATATGGGGAGTTCGTCTCGCATGGCACATCGCCGCTCGGCACAAAGGAAAGGGTGAGGATTATCGGTATCGCGTATGGCGCGAAACATGGGGTGCGTGGTTTTATCCACGCTCATATCTACAAGTGTACATGTTGCAAGGCGCGCTACTGTTTCTCGTTGCGTTACCAATTGTCGTCATTATAGGTGCCACTGTTGCTCCCAACCTCTTTACCGCAGTTGGCGTAGGGGTTTGGCTACTTGGCTTTGCGTTTGAGGTAATTGGTGACCGACAGCTGAAACAATTTATAAAAAATTCTGCCGACAAAGGCAAGCTCATGACCTCTGGTTTATGGCGATACACACGCCATCCAAATTACTTTGGCGAAGTAACGCTCTGGTGGGGAATATGGCTCGTCGCGCTTTCGGTGCCGTATGGGTGGGCTACCATTGTCGGCCCGCTCACCATTACTTTTTTGATCCTTAAAGTTTCTGGCGTTCCATTGCTTGAGAAGAAAATGGCCGAACACCCAGATTTTGCAGAATACAAGCGAACTACCAGTGTCTTCATCCCGTGGTTTAAAACGAAGTAGATTAACGATCACCAATATACATATATGGACATCCGATGTCCATATATACATTGAGTGAATTACGTAATTAAATATGTAATTAATTACGTATACTTAAAAACTAAACGCCTGAATTTATTGAGGCGTTTAGTTTTTAGGTATTGTATTTTGCCTTAATTTCTTTAATTATTTTCTCTTCTGTCATACCCACAAGTTCAGCTAGACGGAGTGTGTTTACTAGAGACTTTGGTATGTCTTCCTTTATTTTTTCGATATCAATTTCTTCACCGTGGTCTGCATCTTCGCTAACGGCAGCAATTTTCCCTGCAGTTTTAGAAAAGTGCAACGCAAGGTGTCGTATTGCAAATTTCCGCCGCTCCTGTTCAGTTGCATCTTTGAGCTCAGGATATTTTTCTTCAACGAAGGGGTAGTTTTCAGTGATGTAGGTAATTAATTCATTCATGATAGGTAGTGTACTAAATTTTTGCAAATACAACACCAAACATGCATACGTGTATAGGTAGGATTTGTTTCGTCAATTTTTAGTTATGGTATCGTATTGGTTATGGGGATAGATAATTTGAGTGTATCACATAAGCCTTTAAAAGAAGAGAAGCTTGACTCCGCATTAAAATCTTCTGAAATGAGTCCTGAGGAAATAGCTGATTTTCTTTTTGATCAATATATGAAGCAGCATCTTCTAGACAAGTTCTTTGAGGATCTAGAAGACTATTTAGATACTTCACAAATAGAAGAGGTTAGAGCTTCACTTGCTTCATATAAAGACGACGAAGTCACAATCGCTACCGCTATACCAAATGAGCTCCGTGAGAAGAATTTTCAACGTCTGCATGACGAAGTTACGAAAGAAGGAAAAACTCCAGCGGAGGCAATAAAACGCTTAGTGGAAGCTTCAAATCGATATAATTTTGGAATCGGATACCACACATCTCCTATTGATATTCGCCCCACAGCAAACGGAGTATGGAATATTAAAGCCACCGAGCAAGATCATCGGGATGGTGATCTTGCTCGAGCCTACTACAGTTCAAAATTCCGACATTTGTATAAAGCAAAAAATGATGGTTACATTTATGCGGTACGCACTAGTCCAGAAGATAAGACTGATGGTAACTGGAGTCGTTCAAGCTCACTGAGTATTATTATGAGAGTTCCATTTCGTGAAGTGCACGACTATGTGGTTCAAACAGCAAAAAAAATGAAAAAAACGGCTAAGAAGTAATGTTACTTCTTAGCCGCCGTTCTGGCTTCATTCGCCAATCTGAGTGCCCAAGCGATTTCTTCGGGAGCTGAATCCTCAAGAATTTCTCGAACACCAGGGTGCTTCTCCATAAGGGCACAAATCTCAGAATCGTCCAATGCGAGCAGTTGAGTATTCGCTTTAAACAATGAGTTCACAGCGATTTGTATCCGAATACTTCCTTTCACGAATACGAGTGTTTCTGCCTCAAGTAGTTTACGCACCTCTTTAAGAATTTCTTTCATCGGAAATCTCCCTATTTACAAGCTTTTGATATTATGACATATGTTGTCAAATATGGCAAATCTTGTAGTTAACATACTTTTTATTGACCAAGAGTACCTTTGTTATAATACATCTTATGGATTTATACACAGCACTTGTATTACTGCACGTTATCGGAACTATTTTAGGAGTTGGTGGTGCGACTATTGCAGAAGTGCAAATAAACAAAGCTCTCAAAGATGGGGTAGTAGATGCAAGTGAAAAAGCGCTTATGCATGCAAACTATTTCATCATACGAATAGGTACAGTAATCGTAGTACTTTCTGGCATAGTTCTCGTGTGGTGGTGGCTGACTGCCGGCGGCAGTGACTGGGTGCTCACGACCCATAAGGTTTGGGTGAAAGAGATTATTACGGTCATCATTGTGCTGAACGCAGTTGCGCTTGCAAGGCGTTGGGTTCCGCTATGGTTGGGAAGTGCTATTTCGTTTACGTCATGGTGGACGGCAACGGTTCTTGGCGTGTGGCGAGATGTACCGTACTCGTTTTGGACGCTCTTTATTAGCTACCTACTTGCGATAGGTGTTGTTGCCGTTGCGCTGCACTACATTCGTATATTTTTCAAGAACAGAGCTGCTTGAAGTAGCCACGTCTACACGGTAGTATTCTTCTCATGTTATGCGCGGTTAGCTCAGTTGGCTAGAGCGCCTCATTGACGTTGAGGAGGTCAGGGGTTCGAGTCCCTTACCGCGCACAAAACGCAAAATACCAGTGTGGTAACACTGGCATTTTTTGCGTTTGCGACGCGGTAAGGGACTCGAAAAAAGCGAAGGTTATCTGAATGAGGCACGAATGAATATCCGAGCGGCGGGGCAGCGAGTACTTAGTGAGTAAAGCGAACTTAGTACTGGCGCCGAGTCCTGTATCGCCCACTAGATAAGCCAAGGCTCCGCGCGATAGCGTTTGGGTCTCTTGCTTTGTTTTGGGCTTGGTTAGTGAGCTGACGCCAAGTTCCTTTGAATTGGAAACTCAAACTATTGACATATACCTAATATATGTACTATAGTGCTTGCACTTATTGATTAGTCTTTATAAGAGAGGTATCAAGTAAAGTATGTATAGAAATGCTCTTTTTGAAATAAAAGAGTTTTTGCATTTAGAAATTTTAATTTACTTATTATGGTAACCACAAAACATACAGTAGCTGCAACTATCGTTGCGTTTGGCATAGGGTTTGTGACAGTCATTGCTCCAGTTACTGCCACAGCAACTGTGTTGAGTGAACCAGCGTGTGTACTCAACACAATTGTACAACCGTTCAACAACGGTGGAACAACACTTTCGTGGAAAGTAAGCGATGCGTATACTGTTCATATCAGTGGTATTGGTATCGTTCCAGACGCCGATTCTGTAGTAGTGTACCCAATAAAACCTACAACGTACACACTCACCGCAACCGGAAATGCTGGTGTGGATACGTGTACAGTAGTTGCTCAGCCGACAACATCGTATTCGTTTAACAATAACAACCTCTTCGGCGGACAGCTCAATCAAACATGTTCGGTATGGGTTGATCCTGATCTTGTTGTTCCTGGAGGAACGGCGATTCTTTCGTGGGATGCTGGTAATGCCTCATACGTTTCTATTGATAACGGAGTAGGTAACGTAGGAAGTACTGGTTCACGAGTTGTTCCAAACACTGGAGTCGCACAGACATATACTCTAAATGCACGGTGGGCGAACGGCACTACACGGAACTGTAGTGCAACTGTGTACCCAACCGGTTCAGGCTCTATCGGAGGAACACCTTACGGTGGTTACGGAGCAGCGTATCCTGCACGCACTACACAGCCAAATATTACATACGTTTCGCTTAACCAAGTGCCGTACACAGGTGCAGGTGACGTAGCATACACTATTACGCTCCTTGCTGTTTCTATCGGTGTATTCTCACTTGTATACACACAGCGCAGGACTCTTGCATCAGCACTCCTGAGCTTTTCTCCTACTGATAACAAAGATGGTAAAGTAGCAGTTGAACACGAAGCCTAACTTCACAAACACGTAAACAACTCATGTAAACTAAAAACCTCTCAGTTAACTGGGGGTTTTTAGTTTACTTGAAAATAAGCAAAACATTTGTTTTACTGTGAGCATCACAAAAGAAACAACTATCTCGTTGTATTATTATGTGATTTTTGCGGCGGGGGGAAACCATGCCAAAAAACGAGAGTTCTCAACCTGAACGAACGGAAGTGGCAGCGCCAAACCAAGAGTGTTGGTCATGTGCTTTTGCTGGTAACTGTAATGGTCACCAATGTGCGATCGGTCACCAAAGTCGACCGGCGGAAAGTATAAGACACATCAGTCAGATGTATGGTGGTGCTAGTATTCCACGTGCAGGTTGAACTTTCTTAAAAGATAAGAAAGGCGGAAAGTGTGAGGCTACACTCCCGCCTTTCTCTATACCTGTTTTCTCTATGTAGTACAGTACTTAACGTAGGTACCCATACATATCCTCAATTGCTTTCACAGCATCACCAGCTGCGATATTGTTCTGATGGTAGAGACCGTCGGTACAGTCACCAGCTGCCCAAATACCTTCTACACTTGTACGTTGGGTATAGGGGTCTACTTTTATCATGTTGCGCTCATCAAGATCAACAAGACCCTTAACCATAGCAGTGTTAGGAATCATGCCGATTTCTACAAAAATACCGCTTGTTGCACGTTCTGTTTCTTCTCCCGTTGCACGATCCGTGTATTTTATTCCAGTCACAAAAGATTCACCGACTACTTCGGTTACTTCAACATTTTTTAGTGCCTTAAATTTGTCATTTTTCAGGAGTTTTTCCACAGTGATTTCGTCAGCAAGGAATGTATCATTAAATTCAAGCAAGGTGACTGAATTGGTATAGGCGAGAAGTTGTGCTGCGGTTTCAAAGCCTGCGTTGCCGCCGCCAACAACTACCACATCACGTCCAGTAAAGAGTGGCCCATCGCATGACGCACAGTATGTAAGACCTTTGTGCTCAAACTTATCTGCACCTTTTGCAGGAAGCGTGCGGCGGTTTGAACCAACGCCAATAAACACCGCTTTTGATTCATAGCTCTCACCTGTGTTTGTGACAACTTTAAATCCTCCTCCAATTTTTTCTATCGTCTCTACTTTTGCAGGTGAGTGTATGTTAATCACATCATCCGCGTATTCACGCACGTGTGCCTCGAATGAGTTTGCAAGATCGCTTCCAGAGATATGCGGTGTACCAATCCAGTTTTGAATATCTTCTGAGACATTACTTTGACCGCCCCATTCTTCGGTGATAAGAACGCTTTTAAGACGCTTTCGTGCAGCGTACACTGCGACAGACGTACCTGCTGGACCACCACCAATAATTGCAACATCAAACATAGAAAAATTGACTAATTATTATTTAAGTTTTGATCGTCGAAGGAATGAGGGGATTGCACCCCAATCATCATCATCAAGAGATTCTTTTTTTACTTGCGGAGTCTCACGCTTTGCTGTAGTTGCAGAGAATTTTTTTTCATTACCTTCTGCGTGCGTGCTTTCTTCGTGATGAATTGCAGCTGGTGCTGGCTTCTCTTTCGTTTCTAACTCGCTTTTTGCTGGTATCGCAACTTCTGCATCTGGTGATTTTTT
>DCYW01000030.1:0-36942 GCA_002331185.1 Patescibacteria group bacterium UBA2100
CAAGCCGTAACGAATCCAGAAAATACAATTTTTGGTGTCAAGCGTTTTGTGGGACACAAATTCACTGATACGTCAGTGCAAAAAGATAAAGATATCGTACCGTATGAACTTAAAGAGGGTTCTGACAAAGGGGTTATGATTACGCTTTCAGGTAAAGAGTATCGACCTGAAGAAATTTCAGCAATGATTCTCCAAAAATTAAAAGCAGATGCTGAAAAGAAAACTGGTGAGACAATAACAGAAGCGGTTATTACAGTACCTGCGTATTTTGATGACGCACAACGTAAGGCAACAAAAGATGCTGGGAAAATAGCAGGGCTTGAGGTAAAACGCATTATTAACGAGCCAACGGCTGCTGCTCTTGCGTATGGTTTCAACAAAAAGAATGATGAACAAATAGTCGTCTTCGACTTTGGTGGTGGAACATTTGATGTGTCGGTACTAGAGGTTGCAGACGATGTGATTGAAGTAAAAGCAACAGACGGTGACTCACACATGGGAGGACGCGATATTGACCAGAAAATTATCACGTGGATTGTCGAAGAATTTAAGAGAGAATCAGGTATTGATGTCAGTAAAGATTCTCTTGCACTCCAGCGTCTCGATGAAGCAGCTGAAAAGGCAAAAATTGAACTCTCTACTGCAGCAGAATCGGAAATAAATATTCCCTTTATCACCTCGGATGAATCTGGACCAAAGCACCTTATATTGAAACTTACTCGTGCAACACTTGAAGAACTTGCTGATGAATATGTACAACATGCACTTACCATTACCAAACGAGCCGTTGCGGCAAGCCCGTTTGAAATTAGTGATATCGATGAGGTAATTCTTGTTGGTGGGCAAACTCGAATGCCTATCATAATTGAAAAAGTCAAGGAGCTATTTGGCAAAGAACCAAATAAGTCTATTAATCCAGATGAAGTCGTAGCGCTCGGAGCAGCTCTGCAAGGTGGTATCTTGCAGGGAGACGTTAAAGACGTGCTTCTACTTGATGTCATCCCACTATCATTAGGTATAGAAACTATGGGTGGTATTACAACAAGACTTATAGAACGAAATACAACAATTCCAACAAGTAAATCTCAAATATTTTCTACAGCAGCTGAAAACCAACCTTCTGTAGAAATTGTTGTGACACAAGGGGAGCGCGAAATGGCGACAGACAATAAAATTCTTGGGCGGTTTGTGCTCGATGGTATTTCTCCAGCTCCACGCGGTGTGCCCCAGATTGAAGTTACTTTTGATATTGACGCTAATGGTATCTTGCAAGTAAAGGCACTAGACAAAGGAACCAACAAAGAGCAATCAATTCGCATTGAAGGAAGTTCAGGATTGTCTGAAGACGAAGTAGAAAAGATGAAAGCTGATGCTGAGGCACACGCTGATGAAGATAAGAAGAAGCGAGAAACTATTGAAGTAAAGAATACCTCGGAACAAATAGTTTACGCTGCAGAAAAAGCACTCAAAGAGCACGGGGAAAAAGTGGATGAAACCATTGTAAAAGATGTTACAGAAAAGATTGAGGAATTAAAAAAAGTGCGCGAAGGCGATGATATAGCCGCTATTACTACAGCATCGGAGACCTTGAGTGAAGCTATGAGCAAAATAGGGGAAGCTCTAGCCAAGCAAGCAGAGTCAGCACAGCCTGAAGATTCTCAGGATCCAAAAACAGATACTAGTAAAGAGCACAAAGAGTCAGGAGCACAAGAACGTAATGCAGAGTTTGACGAGACTGATGAGAAGAAGTAGTCTGATGACACAATGAAAGATTATTACCACATTCTTGGATTACAAAAAAGTGCAACTGATGCTGAAATAAAAAAGGCATTTCGTGTACTGGCACAAAAATATCATCCAGATAAAAAGACTGGGGACGAGGCCAAATTCAAGGAAGCGAGCGAAGCCTACGCAGTGCTTGGAGATAAAAAGAAGCGCGCTGAATACGACACGTATGGACGAACATTCGCTGGAGGCGGACAGCACGGTGGTGGTGGTTTTGAGGGATTTGATTTCTCACAATTCCAACAAGGTTTCGGTGGTAGTGCTAATGGTGTTGAATTTGATCTTGGTGATATATTTAGTGAAGTATTTGGAGGTAATGGAAGATCGCAAACACGTCGTGGGCGCGACATTTCAATGGATGTCGAACTTGACTTTAAAGATGCTGCCTTCGGTACAGAAAGAACGGTACTCTTAAACAAAGTTAGTTACTGTAGTGAATGTGAAGGGACTGGTGCGAAAGATAAAAATGACGTAAAGATATGTGGTACTTGTAACGGTAAGGGTTCAGTGCACGAAACACGGCGTTCAATATTAGGAACCTTTACAAGCGCGCGTGAATGTAAAGAATGCAACGGTATTGGAAAGATTCCAAAAACTCCTTGTAAGAACTGCAAGGGTAAGGGCGTTCTACAAAAGCAGGAAGAAATTAAACTTACTATTCCAGCTGGGATTGATAATGGTGAAATGATTCGACTTACGGGAAAAGGAGAGGCAGTACAAGGAGGTACCGCAGGAGATTTATATATAAAAATACACGTACGTCCACACAAAGATTTTGTGCGTAGTGGAAAAGATATTCGAATGAGTTTAAATGTAAAACTTACAGATGCACTACTTGGAAGCACATATACAATACCTACTCTTGAAAAAAATATCGATCTCAAGATTCCAGCTGGAATCACTCACGGTGAGGTACTGAGAATAAAAGGAAAAGGCATATCTCGTGAAGATCGTAGCCGTGGTGACTTACTTGTCGCGGTTCACATAGATCTTCCAAAGAAGTTATCACGCTCTGCAAAAAAACTCATAGAAGGATTAAAGGACGAAGGTATCTAAAACGTCTTATGTCAAAACCTTCGTCTTTCTCAATACGAAAAATACAGCTTTTGACTCCAGCGATCTTACAGGGTATCGCGTGGCCCTTCGGACGCTTCGCAGTCCATTTCTTCACACATCTTAAAATAGAAGGTAAGGAGAACATAAAAAAGGCAGCACAATATGGTAGGGAAAATAATGTTGGTGCCATCTTCGCAGTTAACCACACGCATGAACTCGATTTTCTTTTTCCTCTTGTTGGCGTGTCACCATTGTCACCTCTATTTCCAATGTTTTATGTTGCACATGCGCGAAAAAAGTATGGCGAGAAAACTGGATTTGGATTCAGACGATATATTTATAGCTTTCCTGCTTTTCTAACATCATGGGGTGCACACCCATATATTGCAGATCAAAATAATTATAGTAAATCAATGCCATTTCATGAGATTTTACTAGACAAAAGAAAAAGTGTTTGTATTTTTCCTGAAGGAAGAATACAAAAAGATGCAGCAGATAGAAAAATCCGTGGAGGAGTAGCTTACTTAGCTGAGGCAACAGGAGCTGCTATTGTTCCTATCGCCATCTCAGGTGCAAAAGGTATGAATGCACGTTCTTTCTTTAAGAGAGAGAGGACAATTACTATAAAATATTTACCGCCACTTTTTATAAAGGATATCGAAGATAGTACTCTCCCAATACCTGAGCGCTACAAAGATTCGGCAGAAAAATTGATGAACATCATTGAACAGGAGGTTAAAACTAACTAACAGAGCCACATAAAACAAACCTGATAACTGCTATACTTTTATGATGGGTTCTCTTTTTAAATTGATCTCACAGACGGCTCGAGATTTGGTTTATTTACTCATTCCTCGGCACGGATACAAGAATATGTATGCTTTTGCTTTTCTTGTGCATCCTCGAGATGAACGAGATATGCATCGGCGTTTCCCATTCCTAGCTAAAACACCTGCATGGCTCAAACGTTTGATACAACATTATTTTTGGCCTATTACAGTCTCACATATAACAGGATTACGATCTGTGGAGAGTGAAGAAGAAATTCCTGGATTTGTAATTACAATCCCGATGACGGCTAATGAAATGTTAAAAAATCGAGAGCGTGCTAAAAAACAAATAATTCGTGCTACTACACTGGCTCGTAATAAGGGTTCAAAAATTGTAGGTCTTGGTGCGCTGACCTCATCATTATCTCGCGGTGGTCTAGATTTACTAGGAATCAACGGTATCGCTGTCACAACAGGGCATGCGTATACTGGATACACGGTAACGCAGACACTGCTGAAGCAACTGGATAACGCACAAATCAATTATAAAGAAAAGAATCATACCATTGCAATAGTTGGAGCTGCTGGATCGGTTGGTTCTATCTCGGCAGAGATTCTTGTACATTCTGGAGTGGAATCTCTTCTTCTTATTGATATAGATAGAAAGATGGAGTCAGTCAACAATCTAAAAACGCAACTGCTCTCTTTAGATCAAAACCTAAAAATTGAGTGTAGTACGAACATGGGAGCGCTTAAAAACGCACTTGGAGTTATTACTGCAACAAACGCACCTGATACTTTGGTAAAAGACAAACACATTTCTGCCGGAACAATCATTGTAGATGATGCACAACCAAGTGATATATCTCCAGAATTATATGATCGCGAAGACGTGCTGGTTCTTGAAGCTGGTGCGGTGCATACACCTAACATATCTACCAACTTCAATATGGGACTTGCTAATCGCAATGATAACTTTTGCTGTCTGGCAGAAGTCTTGATTCTCGCTTCTAAAAAGCACGTTCACAACTTTGTAATAAATAGGGCAACTCTTAGTGACGTCGAGCACATACGAAAGGGTGGTGATGAATTAGGCTTTACACTTGCAAAAGCGCAAAATGAGCACGGGGTTATTCCTAAAGAAAAAATACAACGAGTAGCATCACTTGCCCAAAAACGTTAATCTTTATTATGAATCTTTCATTCGACACGATAAACGCACTTATTGCCCTAGCTACTGTAGCGAACTTATTGTATGGATTTCTCGTATATAAGAGAAACAGTGCTTCAGCAAGTAACATAGCTTTCTTTTTGCTTACCATTGCAGTCACGGGGTGGGGAGTGACGATGATTATTTTTCGTAGCACAACAACTCTCGAAATAGCATTGAATGCGTCCTATTGGCTATATGCTGCTGCGGCTGCAATACCAACATTCTTTTTGTTATTTACCATATTGTTTCCAAGTGAGAAGTATATTCTAACATCAAAACATACTGCTTATATTTTTATCCCGTTTAGCTTAGTTCTCTTTTCTATTTTCTACCCTGACCTATTTGTAAAAACAGTAATCTTCGAAACAGGTAAGGAACATATAATTGTCTTCGAGCCACTGCTACATATTGGATACGCTTTATACGTAAGTGGGATGTTTTTTGCCAGTTATTTTGTCCTTATTAGGAAATATACAAAAAACGCTGGAGTACTGCGTTCACAAGTTATATATATCTTGATAGGAGCCCTCGTACCAACTTTCGTTGGTTTATTTTCAAACCTACTTCTCCCAATCATAGGGGAATTTCGCTGGAATTGGATGGGGCAAATTAGCATAGCGGTAACAACAGGAATAATAACGTACGGTATTCTGCGCCATCGTCTATTTAACATACGAATTATTGCAACCGAAATTCTTATTTTTATAGTATGGTTTATTGCATTCTTACGAATAATTTTTTCAGACACTCCATCTGCTGTCATATTCAATACAATCGCATTTCTTGCGCTCGTAACTGTTGGATTTTGGCTCGTACGAAGCGTGTCTAGAGAAGTCGATACGAGAGAAGAATTAGAGGTTCTTACCAAACAATTAAAAAAAGCTAATGATCGGCTTAAAGAATTAGACCGGCAAAAGTCAGAATTTCTCTCTATTGCAACTCATCAACTTCGTGGTCCACTAGCAGGTATACGCGGGCATCTCTCATTGATTATAGACGGTTCCTACGGCGAAATATCTAAGAAGGCGAGTGAGGTAATAATTAAAGTATTTGAAGCAAGTGGTACTTTAGCTGGAACTATTAATGATTTTTTGAATGTTTCTCGTATAGAACAAGGTAGAATGCAATATGACAAGGAGCACTTCAGTTGTAGTGAGCTAGTAAAAGACATAACTGAAGAACTCCAACCAGTAGCGCAAACTAGAAATCTTGAACTAGAGTTTATAGACAAATGTAGAGGAACTTGTGGAATATACGCTGATAAAAATAAATTGCGACATATATTCACAAACCTTATTGATAACGCGATTAAATACACAGAAAAAGGCTGGGTTAAAGTCACTGTTTACGATGATGAAAAAGAGGAAAATATACGTGTAGAAGTAGCAGATAGCGGAATTGGGATCAGCGAATCGGAGAAGGAAGAGCTATTCCAGAAATTCGTACGGGCTCGTGGTGCTGCTGGTGTAAATGTTAACGGAACCGGATTAGGACTCTATGTCGCTCGTCAGATGGTTGAAGCACACATGGGTAAAATATGGGCAGAATCAGAAGGTGATAGTAAAGGTTCGACGTTTATTGTGGAATTGCCCACCGCTACTGATACGCAAGAAACAAAGTAGAAAGAGCGCTTTCCAAAGCCGTTCAATGCTGTTACCATGCCTAGTATCATGCAGGAAAAAAAGCGACTACTTACTGGTTTGCAACCCTCAGGCACACTACATATAGGTAATTATTTTGGCGCTCTTAAGCCGTTTATAGATTTATATGATTCCTACGACAGCTACCTTATGGTAGTTGATTACCACGCACTCACTACGATGCGAAATCCTGAACAATTACAGGAGAATATTCGCAATATTGTTAAAGATTACCTTGCTGCTGGTGTTGATTCTGAAAAAATTACCTTGTTTAAACAATCTGACATAGCACAGCACACTGAACTTGCATGGATTTTTGAATGCCTAGTCACCGTGCCAGTTCTCATGCAAGCACACTCATATAAGGACAAAGTAGCCAAAGGCTTAGAAGCCAACGCGGGACTATTTAATTATCCAATGCTCATGGCAGCAGACATTCTACTTTACGATACCCAAGTAGTACCAGTAGGAGAAGACCAACGTCAACACATAGAATACGCACGTGAAGCCGCAAACAAATTCAATAATGCATTTGGCAAAACATTTACAGCTCCCACAGAACATATTATTGATGGTGTTGGCGTTGTTCCCGGAACAGATGGTAAAAAAATGAGCAAAAGTTATGGTAATACTATTCCATTATTTGGGACAAAAGATGAGATAAGCAAAGCTGTAATGGGAATTGTTACTGACTCATTTGGTGGACGCCCGGAGAACGTATATGCAATCCACACATTATTCCGACCGGAATCAGAATTAGATGCACTGTATGAAGAAAAAGAAGGTAATTACAAAGCGTTGAAAGAGGTCCTTATTGAAGACATGGAAATGTTAGTTGCGCCGATGCGAGAACGACGAGATGGTATTACTGATGAACAAATACGCGAGGTTCTTGCATCTGGAGCAGAGAAAGCACGAATCTACGCCGAGGCTAAGATGCAAGATGTTAAAAATAAAATTGGCGTAACAGTATAATTATGGAAAGAACCGCAATCGGAGATATTTCATCAAAAAAGGGAGAAAAGATACACATTGCAGGATGGGTAGATGTTCGACGTGACCATGGAAAACTAATATTTTTTGTTTTGAGAGACAGAAGCGGTACGGTACAAGCTATTATTAAAGATGGTACTGGAGCTTTTACTGAGGCACAAAAACTGCGTGAGCAATGGGTTGTGAGCATACAAGGAATTGTTAACGAGCGCCCCGAAAAAATGGTCACGGACGAACAAAATGGAGATGTAGAGCTACTGATTGAAGACCTACAGATTCTCTCAGAAGCTGCGGAACTTCCTTTTGATATGGATGCGGAATTAAACTTAGATACTCTTCTTGATTATCGACCACTTACGCTACGCACGCAGCGAAGCCGTGATATTTTTATTGTTCAAGCAACAATAGTGGAAGCGTTCCGCGAGTATTTGCGGCAACACGGATTCACTGAGTACCAACCACCAGCGATTGTCGGTGGTGATGCAGAAGGAGGGGCGTCAGCATTTAAGGTCGACTACTATAAAGACAAGGGGGCATACTTAGCAACCAGCCCTCAACTATACAAACAAATCATGGTTGGCGTATATGAGCGCGTATTCAGTATTGGGAAGGTATTTCGTGGAGAGAAGCATGCGACCAGTCGCCACCTTTCTGAGTACTCGTCCCTTGATTTTGAAATGGGCTTTATAGAGGACCATCACGACATTATGGAGATGACACAAGGAGTACACTCTCACATAGCTCATACAGTTGCAGAAAAACACCCTGAAATTCTTAAACGTCTAGAAGTCGAACCCGCTTTGGTCCCTGCAAAATTTCCAATACTAAAACTTAAAGAAGCTCAAGAGATCATTGAAAAAGAATTCGGCGGAAGTGCTGTAGGGGAGCCTGACCTGGAACCTGAACACGAACGACAAATTTGCGAATGGGCAAAAAAAGAGCACCGTTCCGATTTTATTTTTATTACTCACTACCCAGTTGCTAAGCGCCCCTTCTACACGTACGAAGACGAAGAAGATAAGGGGTACACAAAAAGCTTTGATCTTTTATTCCGTGGATTGGAAATAACTACAGGAGGACAGCGCGTTCATGACTACGACGTAATGGTACAAAAAATTAAGGACAAAGGATTGAACCCTGAACACTTCTCTTTTTACCTACAAGCATTCAAATACGGTATGCCTCCACATGGGGGTACTGGGAACGGACTAGAACGCATGACTCAGCTCATGCTTGGTCTCAGGAATGTTCGAGAAACGACCTTATTCCCCCGTGATATGAATCGTATAGATACACGTCTTTCAGAGTAACTAGTATGAAATTCCACATTAACCAAAGCCCTACAAAGAAGCACATTGAAGTTAGTTTTGATTCAAAAGAAACACTACGTGTAAGCGACGACACTATCCGTATTGGTGTGCAGGATGCGAAGAAGGTTTCAATGAAAAAATTCTCACGACTCGCTCGCAGTATAGTACGTACTGCACATGCACACCGAGCATCGCACTTGACTATAGATTGGGATTCATTCAAATTGTTTCCTATACTTGCTAGTTTTTCTGATGCAGAACGTGCCGAGCGCATTGCGATAGAAATGCTACTTGCGAATTACTCTTTTACTGCGTACAAGACAACGCCAAAAAATGGATGGCCGACAGTCAAAGAAGTACTTTTTACTGGGGTGCCACAAAAGAGTCTGCCTGCTGTAAAATCGGCTCTAGCACGCTCTGTTATCATCGGAGAAGAGATGAATGCTGCACGCACCCTTGCAAATACTCCCGGTAGCGATATGCCACCTAAAAAAATGTCGCTCGCTGCACAAAAAGCTGCACAAGGCATTGCCGGACTAAAAGTAAGCATACTCGGCACAAAGGAAATGAAGAGGCTAGGCATGGGAGCAATTCTCGGCGTGGGACAAGGTTCAGTGCATGAATCACAATTTATAGTACTTGAATACTCTGGTGGTAAAAAGGGTGAAAAACCTGTCGCGCTAGTAGGAAAGGGGATAACCTACGATACAGGTGGTCTTGGTTTAAAACCAGCTGATGCAATGATGGGCATGCACATGGACATGACCGGAGGCGCATTAGTCATACATGCAATTACTCTTGCAGCACGTTTAAAGACCAAGAGAAATATAGTTGCCGTAGTTGCAGCAGCAGAGAACGCTGTTGGTAAAGAAAGCTATCGTATGGGAGACATCCTCAAAGGTATGTCAGGCAAAATGATTGAGGTGCGTCACACAGATGCAGAAGGGCGACTGGTGTTGTCTGATGCACTTACGTATGTGCAGAAAAAGTTCTCCCCGAAACTAATCATAGATGTTGCAACTCTTACTGGAGCCGCACTTGTTGCACTGGGGCAATCTGCATCAATACTTCTTTCGCGAGACGAAAAGTTGGCTTGGGACATACATATGAAAGGTAACGCCGTGGGCGACTGCACATGGCCACTGCCTTTATGGGATGATTTTAAACCTGAGCTTGAAAGTAAAGTTGCTGATATATCAAACATTGGAAAAACGCGTTACGGAGGCACCATAAATGGAGGCATGTTTTTGGCAGAATTTGTGGATGAAAAACAACCATGGGTGCACATCGATATAGCACCTCGCATGGAATCAGTAGAAGGGGACCATCTAGCAGACGGCGCAACAGGAGAGCCAATGCGCTTACTACTTAAAATGGTTCAGGAATAGCCACTATACACACCCTCAAAAAGTCAACTACAGGGTATACTAAAAATCATGGCATCTGTATTTACACTAGAAGTTGGAGAATTTAAAGGGCCGTTAGAACTTCTTCTTGATCTCATTGAACATCGAAAACTTGAGGTTAGTGATATTTCTCTTTCCAAAGTTGCAGATGAGTATGTTGAATATATAGAGGACAGATCACAGATACCTCTTTCTGAAACAGCTCAGTTTGTGGTTATCGCGTCAACATTACTCCTAATAAAATCAAAATCCCTATTACCATCAATAGAACTTACCAATGACGAAGAAGAAGACATACGTGATCTTGAGGATCGATTAAAACTTTATGCTCACGCTCGACACGCTGCAAAATTACTGCGAAGGCGTTGGGGTAAAAGTGCGTACCTACCAAAGAATCCCCAAAAAAGCGAGATAATTTTTGCACCGGCACATGATATAACTAAATCAAATACTTTTGGAGTATTGCAGAACCTTATAGAGACCATCCCTACTTTCACTCAGGCTCCGACTGCACACATCGCACGTGAAATTAAACTAGAAGATGTTATAGACAGCTTAACCACACGCATGCAATCAGCATTTACTGACTCGTTTAAAAACCTGACTTCAAAAGCTGATAAAGTGGGGTCTATTGTTCATTTTCTTGCACTCTTGGAATTGATAAAACGCGGTACACTAAAAGCACAGCAACGGGAAAATTTTTCAGATATAACTATGAATCATGAAGAGGTAGGTACACCACACTATGGATAATACTATTGCTCACAAATTACAAGCTGTGCTTTATGCACACGGTGGAGAAATGAGGAAAACTCAAATAGCAGATATGCTTAGCATACCTCTTGAGAGCCTCGCGGATGCACAAGCGGAACTTAGAGCTCTCCTTACTGACCAAGGTCTAGAACTCTCCGAGACCGATACGACACTTTCACTACGCACAGCATCACAATACGCAGAACTTTTGAAAGAGCTACGTCAAAAAGATGATGAAAAAGACATCGGTGCTGCAGCGCTTGAGATACTCGCAATAGTTCTATACAAGAATGGTGCATCTCGTAGTACAATTGATTACGTTCGCGGGGTCAATTCAAGCGGGACATTGCGTCAACTTGTTCTGCGTGGACTGCTAGAACGCTCTCGCAGTACTACTGATACTCGCGCATGGATATACACCGCAACTCCCGAATTACTTGCTCATATAGGGATTTCTTCATACCATGAGCTTCCTGAATATTTAGAGCTCTCTTCTGCACTAAATGAGCAAGAACAATTGGAAATTCAACAATCATACGATGAACGATAACGCAAATACATTCTTAAAATATATAGCACTATTTTCACTTATCGGTGGGGTGGGACTCATAACAAGTTCACTGAATATATTCTTTACTCAAGCTGCAACCACGCAACCGGCATCTGCAATACTTGCAGTAGACAGACCGTATGACTTCTCCGATTCTGACATTGTTGCAAAAGCAGCCTATGTTTTTGACATAAACGAAGGAAAAGCACTCTTTAAAAAAAATGCAGAGGCTCAACTACCGTTAGCATCAATCGCGAAAATCCCTGTTGCGCTCTTAGCGAAAAAATATCTTAGTCCAGAGGAAATGCTTACAATTACCCCGTATGCATTGACGCCAGAAGGTGATTGGGGACTTACGATAGGTGATTCATGGAAAGTGAGTGATCTCATTGATTATACACTCATGACCTCATCTAATGATGGTGCTGCTGCCTTGGCAGAAAAAATAGAGGAAGTATCAGGAGAAGAGGTAGTAACTCTTCTGAACAATCAAGCATCTGCTATGGGGCTCCAGCAGACATACTTCCTTAACGAGACAGGTCTCGACAGCAACATTGCCTTTAGCGGAGTGTATGGTTCAGCACAAGATGTTGGCACACTCTTTGCACAAGCGTACATTACAGCACCTGATACTCTTATAGCTACTGCAATCTCAGAGCGTACCTACTACAGTGGGGAAGGATTAGAGTATAAAGCAAAAAATACAAATAAAGCAATTGGGGAGCTGCCTGGCCTTGTCTTTGGTAAAACTGGTTTTACTGATTTAGCTGGAGGTAATCTTGCTGTTGTTACTGAATCAGAACCAGGACATCCGTTTGTAATTGTTGTATTGGGATCAACAATCGAAGACCGTTTCAATGATGTTGTGAAATTAACACGCGCAACATTGCGTACACCTGCTAAATGATATGGAGCTTCTAAACATCATTAAGATAATCACCCCAACACTTGTAGCTTTTACAATTGGAATCCTTATTACACCGTTACTAACAAAGCAGTTATATCGACATAGGGCATGGAAAAAGAAGCCTGGAAAACATACTCTCGAAGGAACGGAAGCGGTGGAATTTAATAAGCTTCATAAAGAACGTGAACGTGAAGTACCACGTATGGGGGGTATTATTATTTGGATGAGTGCATTTATAACTATCTTTGGATTTTGGTTTATTTCATTCATTTGGCCATCAGCAGAAACTATAAAAATGGACTTCCTCAGTCGTGCACAGACATGGATACCTCTGTTCGCGCTTGGCATTGGTGCACTGGTAGGTCTTTTGAATGATATATTGGATATCTATTTCAATGGTAATGGTCTTTCTTTACGACGGCGCCTTGCGGTAGTAATTGCAGTTGCACTCTTCATTGGGTGGTGGTTTTATGCAAAATTGGAAATTATATCTGTAGGAGTACCTTTTGGTGAACCGGTTGATGTTGGGTGGTTGATTATTCCATTCTTTGTTCTTGTAACTTTAGCAATCTACGCAAGTGGTATTATTGACGGTATCGACGGATTGGCAGGGGGGGTATTTGCCATGATCTTTACCGCATATTCAGTCATTGCACTCGCGCAAAATCAGATCGATCTTGCAGCATTTTCTGCAATGCTCGTTGGAGCAATTTTGGCATTTTTGTGGTTTAACATACCACCAGCTCGTTTTTTTATGACCGAAACGGGAACCATGGCACTAACACTTACGCTCGCCACGATAGCATTCATGACAGACACGTTGGGTGATGGCATAGGTATCTCCGTTCTTCCAGTTATTGGATTCTTGCTTGTCGCAACAGTTGCAAGCGTGCTTATTCAAGAATTTTCAAAAAAAGTCTGGAAACGCAAACTCCTTAAAGTTGCCCCATTACACCACCATTTTGAAGCGTTAGGGTGGCCAAGTACAAAAGTAGCAATGCGATACTGGGTTCTGGGTGCAGTCTTTGGTTTTTTTGGTGTAGTCTTAGCACTCATCGGATAGAATTATGCGTGGCGTCGGAAATAAAATAGACCGACCACTTCTTATAATTATTGCACTGCTTGTATGTGTCGGGTTTTTTTTATTTTCATCTGCCTCTCTTGGTCTTCTTGCTCGTGAAGGGACGCGTTTCTCCTCTGTCGCCTTCAGTCAGCTCGTGCTTGGAATCGGCCTTGGATCTGTTTCTCTTTTTATTGCAAGCCGTATTCATTACCGATTTCTTAAACAGTATTCAATTTACTTCTTTATCTTTGCTACGATCCTTACACTGCTTGTTTTTGTACCATCTTTTGGGTTCTCGGCAGGTGGTGCAACACGATGGCTATCTCTTGGACCAGTGTCTATACAACCAGCAGAAGTACTAAAAATTGCTACAGTACTCTACCTGGCAACCTACCTCGCAAATATGCGCAGTAAGCTCGGTTCATTTCAAACCGGTCTTATTCCGTTTATACTTATACTTTTTGTTCCAGCTATCGCACTTCTGCTACAACCAGACACGAGTACACTTGTAGTAATAGTTGCAGCGAGTTCGGGAATGTTTTTTTCCGCTGGTGCTAAATGGCGGGATATTGGAATCCTGATACTTGTCGCCATCCTTGTTCTTGCTGCCCTTGTTACAGCACGCCCGTATGTGCTCGATCGTATCACGACCTTCATGAATCCAGCACAAGACCAGCTTGGGTCTGGCTACCAAATCAAGCAATCACTTATTGCTGTTGGTTCTGGAAAAATTACTGGACGCGGTTTTGGCCAGAGTGTTCAAAAATTTGGCTATCTGCCTGAGCCAACAGGGGACTCGGTGTTTGCAGTTGCAGCAGAAGAGTTTGGTTTCGTTGGTTCTGTTTTAATACTCGGTCTCTTTGTTGCACTCGTGATTCGTGCGTTATGGATTGCCGTTCGGGCACCTGACTATTTTGGAGGATTGGTTGTTATAGGACTGACACTTCTCATTACTACGCAAGCGCTTATAAACATAGCTTCTATGCTTGGAGTAATACCCCTTACCGGCCTCCCCTTACCATTTATTAGCCACGGCGGGACCGCTATACTCGTCATGCTAGCGAGTATGGGAATAATTTTGAACGTTTCGAAATATGCAAAATAAACCCTTTGTGAGTGGCCTTCCTGCGGTTATACTAGTGGAATGAAAATCGTTTTTACAGGTGGCGACACAGGAGGACACTTCTATCCCATCATTGCTGTGGCAGAAGAAATACATGAGATTGTACAAAAAGAAAAGCTCCTTAGCCCGCAACTATACTATATTGGTCCAAGTGTCTTAGATTATGAAGCCCTTGCCGAACAAAATATTACCTGGAAAAAAACAAGTGCTGGTAAAATGCGACGCTACTTTTCGATACGAAATGCTTTTGATGTAATCAAGGTCGCTATCGGCGTAATACAGTCAGTCATACAGCTGTTCTTCTTGTATCCTGATGTTGTATTTAGTAAGGGTGGCTACGCCGCTTTTCCAACAACGTTTGCTGCGCGCATTCTCAATATACCTGTCATAGTTCATGAGTCAGACGCACACCCGGGTAGAGCAAATGTTATTGCCTCAAAATGGGCTCGAGCAGTCGCCATCTCTTTCCCAGGAGTTTCTGAATATTTCCCTGGAACTGACAAATCTAAATTTGCGCTTGTTGGAAATCCAATTCGCCGCGTTCTCTTTAGGCCAGCGCGAGAAGGAGCTCATGAGTATTTGAATCTAAAAGATGATATACCGACACTGCTTATACTTGGCGGCTCACAAGGAGCACAAGCAATTAACTCAGTTGTACTTGATGCACTACCGCAATTGCTAGAAAAGTATCAGGTGATTCACCAAACTGGAAAGAACAATATCGAACACGTGCGTAGTGTTGCGAGCGTATCTCTACGAGATAATCCAAACAAAGATCGATACCGTCCATTTGGTTTCTTGAACACGCTTGCAATGCGTATGACTGCAGGGATTGCCTCTATGGTTGTCGCACGCGCTGGAGCTGGAAGTATATTCGAAACTGCGGCATGGGGAATCCCTGCAATTGTTATCCCGCTTCCTGAAGAAATTTCTCATGACCAAACAAAAAATGCATTCGCCTATGCTCGTGAAGGAGCAGCGATTGTAATGAAGCAAAAGAACCTCACAAAAAATCTTCTCGTTGCGGAAATTGATCGAATTATGGAGAGCCCTGAAATTCAAACAGACATGAGTGAAGCTGCCAAACGATTTGCACAACCAGAAGCTGCAAAGAAGATAGCTCGAATGATTATAAATACCGCACTAAAGCACGAAGAATAAATATGAAGGAAAAAATAATTGTTCGCTTTCCACCATCACCAACTGGCAGTCTTCATATTGGAAATATTCGTACACTTCTCTTTAATTATCTTTTCGCACGAAGTAATGATGGGGAAGTGGTAATGCGGTTTGAAGATACAGATAGAGAGAGGAGCAATTCCACACACGAAGCGATCGCACTCGAGGCACTGAGTGAACTCGGTTTAGACTTCGACAAAGGTCCTTTTCGTCAATCTGAGAGAACCCACATGTATGTGGACGCGCTACAGAGAATGATTAAAAAAGACATCGCCTACGTCGCAGAAGAGTCAGAAGAGGATGCGGGGAAGCATGTTATTCGTTTTCGTAATCCAAATAAAAAAATTACTTTCAATGATTTAGTACGAGGAGAAATAACTATCGATACAACAGATTTTGGTGATTTTGTGATTGCCCGTTCTGAAACGAACCCTATTTACCATCTTACAGTAGTAGTGGATGATTTGGAGATGGGTATTACACACGTCATTCGTGGAGAAGACCACATTACTTCAACCCCGCGACAAATTCTTCTCGTTGAAGCCCTTGGTGGATCAATACCAACATATGCACATCTCCCTCTCATAATTGGGAACGATAAAAAGAAACTTGGAAAACGACACGGTGCGATAACATATCAAGAATTTCGCGATTTAGGTTATATACCTGCTGGAATTATTAACTACCTTGCGTTATTAGGATGGAACCCTGGAGACGACCGCGAATTCTTTACAAAGAACGAACTCGTCAAAGAGTTTTCTCTTGAGCGCGTAAATAATTCTCCTGCATCATTCTCATACGAAAAACTTGATTCTGTTAACAAACACCATCTACTGCAACTTCCATCCGAGGAATATAAAGAGTATGTACATACATTTCTTGCCGTGCATCCTGAAGGTGCAAAGATATCAGGTCACCCTCACTTCGATGGAATAATTGAAAATATCTTGCGCGAACGAGTTCATAAATTCTCAGAGATTATCACCATGTTACATGATGGCGAATTTAACTGGATTATTAATCAACCAATAATCAAAAAAGAGGACATTATATGGAAAGAAACCTCTGCTAAAACCATTGAAAAGCACTTGAAATATGCCTATAAAACGCTTGAAAATGCCTCAAAATGGACTCCTGAAAGCATTAGGGAGAACCTGTGGCACTATGCCGAGGAACAGGGAAAAGGTGAGGTTTTATGGCCTTTCCGCTTCTCTCTAACGGGTCAAAAACAATCGCCAGATCCATTTACTGTCGCGTCTGTTCTTGGAAAGGAAGAGGTGCTTGATCGTCTACAAAATGGCATACAGTTGTTACAATAATTATCTATGACTTTTTCTATTCGAAGTTTATTTGTTGGATTTTTAATCGCAACACTCTGGGTACCAGTCTTTAGTGATGCACAAAAGGCAGACGACCTTCAAAACAAGATAAATGAACAGCAAAGCGAAATTGCTGAAATTGAAACAGAAATTAAAAAGTATGAACAGCAATTAATCGAAATAGGACGAGAGAAACAGACACTTGAAAGTGCCGTTGAAGAACTTGATGTCTCTCGACAAAAAATGAGTGCAAGTGTTTCTCTTACACAGCGTCAAATTAATGCAACAAACTCTAGCATTAGTGAGCTCTCAAACGAGATTGATACCAAGGTAATGCTCATAGACCAAAATCAAGATGCGTTAGCTGAGACACTTCGCCAGATATACGAAACTGAGTCCGGTTCATTCATTGAAGTCATTTTGGGCAACGACAATATTTCAAATCTGTGGAGCGACCTCTACACTATTCAGCAATTCCAAATTGTCGTACGAAATGAAGTTGAAGTTCTTGCCGAGCAAAAAACACAACTTGAAGATGTAAAGACCAAAAAAGAAATAGAGCAAGGGATCCTTGTAGAAAAGAAAACTGACTTGTCTACACAAAAACGCTCGCTTGATATAAACCGTCAAGCAAAAAATAATCTTTTGAAAGAGACAAAAAATCGTGAGTCTGGTTATCAAGAACTCTTAGCAATCAAACAACAGGCTAAAGAGGAATTCGAAGCCCAGTTGCAAAACTTTGAAGCCCAGTTGCAATATATTTTAGATCCAACAACAATTCCACCAGCAGGGAAGGGTGTATTCAGTTGGCCTCTTTCACAGATAACTATTACTCAATATTTTGGTAATACTGAATTTGCAAAATCAGGTGCATACAATGGCAGCGGTCATAATGGGGTAGATTTTCGTGCTGCAATTGGAACTCCAGTAAAAGCAACGCTTTCTGGAAATGTAAAAGCAACGGGCAACACAGATATATACCCTGGTTGTTATTCATATGGGAAATGGATACTTATTGAGCACGTTAATGGACTTACAACTCTCTATGCTCATCTTTCAGATATCAATGTAGTTCCAGGAGAAACTGTTGGGACTGGAAAAGTTATCGGCTATTCAGGTAACACAGGGTTCTCAACAGGCCCCCACCTTCACCTTACTGCGTACTCAAGTGATGCTGTACAAGTTGTACGGCTTGGTGATATAAAAGCACGGACAAACTGTGCAGATGCAAAGATTCCTGTGGCTTCGTGGAGCGGATATTTAAATCCTCTCGACTATTTATAAACATAAAGAAATCCATTCGAATAGAATGAGTGATGTTACCACAAGAATACTTTCACTTTTAGAGTTGTTGTACTCCTTAAACATACATTCGCATCACACATGCTTCTCGCTTCAGCATACAGTGCATCATAAGGATGTGATGTCGCACAATTTTATAAGGTAGAAGAGTTCCAAGACAGGCGACAGAGGTAGTAAAATATGCTGAAAGTTTGCACAAAGGTTTCAGAGAGTTTCATCCTGATACAAAAATAGCTTTATTGATAGAAAAAGATACGATTTCGAACAAAAAATCTTGAAAAGAAAAGTAGAAAAAGAAACAAGAGGGAGTATTAACAGTAGTGATGGATGGCGGTAATCAATACTCATCATCTTAGATCCAAAAGTGCATGTATCCAACAGTTCGGTCATTTACATTGTTTTATGTCGCAAAAGATATATTGTGGGACGTAGTATCATTCATTAAAAATTAAAAAAACAAATCTTTTTAATGACGCTGTCTCTTCCCTCGCATCTAAAAAATCATGCACGAGTGAAAAAAATAATCTTGGAGCGTTCACAAATTCGTACGATGCGACTTTATCAACCACATTACACTATCGACAATTTAAAAACTGAGATGTCTTCTACCCTACTCTCGAAATGTGCGGTGGAAATTCTTTCTATATACTTTTCAAGAAAAATAGGTATCGAATACAAAAGGCGCCCAGACAGAAGTCTGGGCGCAAGGGTTTGGGGTGTGCGTGATTAGCTACGAGGCCAATCCTCTTTATAATGCTGGCTATCGCTTTAAAAGTCAATATCAATTGACAAATACCCTATCATGGGTGCACAATACGCATCCACTTCAACAAAGGAGCTACTAATGGCGGATCACAATGGTTTCCATTTTTTTCCTCACTGGGGAATGTCGAATCTCGAGATGGCATTTTGGGGGGTAATTATTTTTCCTTCAATCGGTGCTGCTCTTGAGTACTTCGTTATCTAAGTACTTGAGTTGAATTGGAGAGTCTGGCTCTTCACAGTGTTTTATATACGTGTGATTGAGTCAGGCTCTTTCTATTTCATTTTTAGTAAAATAATGGCTCAAATTAGACCTAAGAAGCATGAATGCCTCAGTCAATTGAGGCATTCATGCTTGACCATTGTGTATGTTGATATATAAGACTGCAATGTAACTGGCTACTCTTCCGTACACTTGACAAAATATAAAATGAGAGTATAGTTATACTCCAACCGATGAGATGAAAGGATGTTAGACATGACCGACGTTGTTGCCACAGGGCAAACAGGGGCTGAGGGAGATAGCAGTAAAACAACAGACAACGCCCTACGACGGCAGAATAAAGGAAAGGGCGGTAAACCCGCCCAATCTCAACACCAGTTGAGACGAAATAAAGGGTACAATCGACTCGCTCGACGAGTTCGTATCCTTGAGCTTGTACTGGTCGCCATCTTGGCAACTGTCGCCGAAAGGTATGGTGTCTTGAATACACTGTTTGAATATCTACTCAGTCTATCCTAATTTCAATGCGTTGGAGAGTCCGCACTCTTCATTATGAATGAGCGCGGACTCTTTATATTTAAAACTCTAAATCGTGTATGCGCAGTTCCCCGCTAGTTGCGTCGAGCCAACGTACTCCAGATGGAACGATTTTGAACATAACAAAATCTTCTCTGTCTTTTACATAGTATTTTGCTGGATTTTGCTCTACAAACCAAGCGAGTAGTTCTTGTGTTTGCTCATGAGGTATCTCCTTCGCTACGCCCTGCATGTCTACAACCTGTAGCGGATCAATGCTCTCTTGTACAACAGCAATCGAAACATGAGGATCAGCCTGAAGCGCTTTGTATTTACCAAAAGCCTGACACGTACCAAAGTATATATTGAAATCATTGTCCACTGCGTAAAGCATGAGTGATGAGTTTGGGTATTTTTCAATATCTAAAACAGTCAGCACCATCTTTCTGTGTCTTTTTAAGAAATTGAGTGCTTCGCCCTTCAGTATATCTTTTGATTTTTCTTCCATGACTACTTTCCTAGTTTTTCAAATGCTCGTAAAACTTCTATCGGCATTGCAAAGACTACTGTGTTGCTCTGATCTGAACTGAGATCATTTAGTGACTGTAGTGTTCGTAAGTGCAGCGCTCCTGGAGCTTGTGCAAGAATACCAGCTGCTTTTGCCATATTATCTGCTGATATAACCTCGCCTTCAGCTTTGATGATAACAGCCCGCTTTTCACGTTCTGCTTCAGCTTGCTTTGCAATTGTGCGTTCCATATTTTCTGGAAGCACAACGTCCTTAAGCTCAACGTTATCAACTTTAATTCCCCAATCATCACTCGCCTCATCAACAATCATGCGGATTTTATCTGAAATCTTCTCACGTCCTGCAAGAAGCTCGTCAAGCTCAACCTCCCCCACTACGTTTCGCATAGTAGTTTGTGCAAGCTGACTTACGGCAAAGAAGAAATCTTCTACGTTAAGAATTGCTTTATCTGCATCTGAAACTTGATAGTAAATGACTGCATTTACACCCACCGAGATGTTATCTTTGGTAATGGCTTGTTGTTGTGGCACATCCACTGCCTTTACCCGCATATCTACCTTTCGCAGTTTTTGAAAAACGGGTATGACAATACGCCATCCTGGTCCTCGCAATCCAGTAAAACGCCCCATGGTAAACATCAGACCCTTCTCATATTGGTTGATCTGTCGCAGTACTGTGACAGCGACACCAATTAGTACGACTAGTAGTACAAAAAAATCCATACGCACATTTAATATTAACCTGTTATATCGTTATTATAATCTTTTCGAGCTCCTATTGCCACGGAATATCGAATTGCTCAAATTCGGGCAATAGTTTCTTGTCGTAAAGAAGTCGATAAATTACCTCAGCATGGCTCAACGCACCCGTGAGGGCATTATGAGGCGCAGGCTCTTCTGGAATACCACAGTAATTGAGAACAGCATCAAGGTTCAATGCACTGCGCTTATGTTCAACATCAAGTGGTGGTGTACCTCCCCCTTTTATAATATGCATCCATGCGAGTGAATGACTATCGATTGTTCGATGTGCAAATGGATAATTTAAACCTGCTCGGTAACAGGCGGCTTTTACGTAATCGCGATCAAACGACACATTCTGACCGCCAAATGTTTTATCTTCTAATGGTTCCGACCATGCAATAAACTTTTCTATAAGTTCTGCTTCTGTCTGCTTTGCTGGGTCAGTAATCTCTTCTTCCGTAAACCCATTTACTTCTAACGCGCCTTCCATAATGTGTGCACCATCCCAAACACGACATTCTTCATAAAACCTATTTTCGGGATTTATAAGGTCGAGTGCTCCAAGGCTTACAATAGAATGTTTCTCGTATTCTGTGCCTGATGCTTCTATATCTAAAATCAACATATCGCCTAACTATAAACTAACACTGATTAAAGTCCAAAGTTAGCTAGGCGAGTTGTAGCAAAGGCTACAGTGAATACCATTTTGCGCGAAACAACAACTAAGTGCGTCACTACCAGCTCACTGCAACCCTTTACAATTCTCTGCTGGCGCATACCCTGCAGCTTGTGCTTCCTCGCTTGAGGAAAACCATATTTTATTCACTTCATTCATACTGCGAGCACCTGAACACCATGGAAAGTGGTACTTACTACCTTTTTTGGATGCGACATACAATCCTCCCAACATCATTGGTTCGCTTTTATATATTTCGGCTTCAAATAAACGCACTGCTGGTTGTACATTCTCATAGTTAGACAATCTCCCTAAACCAAAGGCAGACATACCTACTAAAAACACAATACCTACAACTAAAATGTCCTGCGGCACATTGTCAATTTGACCCTTGATTTGCAGTGTTCGTTCAAGTATACTTTGCCACCAGTTCGTCATTGCGAACATCATACCTTATATTGATATTATATGGCACATAGAAAAGCTGGAGGTTCAGCAAAAAACCTACGAGATTCAAACCCAAAGTATTTGGGAACTAAACTAGCGGACGGACAAAGTGCGCAAACCGGTTCAATCATCGTACGTCAGCGCGGAACCAAGATTCTTCCTGGAAAGAATGTGGGACTCGGAAAAGATCATACTCTCTTTGCTCTTACTAAGGGTACAGTAAAGTTCCGAAGTGCACGAAAAATGCGATTTGATGGAAATACTGTTTTTAAGAAAGTTGTCGACGTTCTCTAATTCTTTACAATACATCTAAAACAAAAACCTCCCCCGTTAACGGGGAGGTTTTTTTGATTCTATTAGTTAGTAGGTGTTTTTTATTTTGTCTCTACCGAGAGATTCACCGGAACTTTAGCATCACCCACTTGTACATGAACCTTATGTTCTCCAAGCTTTTTTATTGGCTTATCAATAACAATTGATGCTGCCCCAACTTCAACACCAACAACATCTTTAATATGCTCAGCAATTGTATCAGTGTGCAGCGCTTCAAATAAATGGTTCTTCTCGTTTGCTGTAGCGCGAATAATCAAACCTTCGTCTTTAAGTTTTTCCAACGCACCTTCCAGTACTTTCTTTGTTTCTTCTTGCTTTGCAACTCTATCTGCAACTGCTTTCTGAGCATTTCTTATTTTTGCATCTGTTGCTACCTCGGCAAACCCACGTGCAATAAGAAAGTTCTGAGCATACCCGTTCGACAATTCTTTTACCTCTCCTTTTTGACCCACCTTTGCTACATCTTTTAAAAGTATTACTTTCATATATCTTTTCAAATTTAATTAATCGCACCACAACTTCCGTTATTTCGCAGAGCAAAAGCTCCAAGAAAAATTGGTCGCACTAATACTACAGAGGATCATGGTGCGTGGCAAGCGCTCTCGCTTGTCTTATTTCGTATTGAGATATTCTACTGCTTTCTCCATAATATAATCGCGCTCTGTGCCTTCTTGTTCTTCCTCTGGGAACTCTACTACAATATCTGGTTCAATACCCTCTTGCGTGATGAAGACATCTCCCTTTAGGAGCCATCGAGCAATAGTGACTTTTAGCGATGTCTCGGGTGTTATATCTACAAGCTCCTGTACGGAACCCTTACCAAAACTCCGTGTTCCAACTAAAGTTGCAACGCCATACTCTTGCAATGCACCTCCAAGAATTTCAGAAGCTGAGGCTGAACCACCATCAATCAGGATTACAAGTTCTAAATCATCATTGAATGCATCGTATCCACGACTTCGGTGAATCTTGTTTTCTCCATTACTCCCATAATCTTCAGTCACAACAATCTTCCCGCTTGGCAAGAACCAACTTGCCATATCTACTGCAGCATCCAGGTATCCACCTGGATTCCCACGTAAATCAATAATGAGTTTCTTATAATTTGTTGCCGCAAATTCTTTTAGTGCTGACCTGAAAAGCTCAGGAGACTTCGCTGAGAAATTATACAGTTCGATAACGAAGATGCCGTCAGCACGTTTCTGTGTTTCAATAGTTGGAATTTCAATAGTATCTCTGGTTACACTTATTGTGAGTACATCACTCTCCCCTTCTCTAATGATAGAAAACACGACATCGGTACCCTTTTCTCCTCTAATAAGACTGACTGCAGCGTTGATTCCCATATCTTTTGTGGATTCTCCGTCAATCTCGATAATTCGATCGCTACTTTTAATACCAGAGTTAAAGGCAGGAGTTCCTTTCAAAGGTGAGACGACAGTGAGAACTCGATCACGAATGGCAATTTCCATGCCTACACCTTCGAAACTACCGCTGATATCATCATTAAATATTTCTGCTTGCGTTGGCGGTAAAAATACTGTGTACGGGTCGCCCATTGATTCAACAAGGCCACTAATCATCCCCCACACTTTTTCCTGATCCTTTTCAGACTGCTTTTTTTCTGTAGTCGTGGCTGTTTGTGGAGTTGTTGTCGCATAAGCATCAATGAAGCGTTCATCAAGAATATTCCACACACGCCATACTGGACTCAAATCAATGGTATCAGGTTGTGTACTCGCTACAGAGCCTGCCGCAAAAGCTGAAAGTCCGTAGTGATTAAATTGCTCAGCTAAAACACCCTTGCCGCCCACGAAAACGCCAACCACGAACGTAATGATGATTATGAGGACTCCAGTAAATACAGAGCGAAGTGATGTGCCTACCATTGCACTATTATGCCATGCGGATAACTGCATTCAAAATTTCCATTTGGTTATACACGTGCAAAAACAGCACCTCCAAATTGGTACAGTATACTTAGAAGTAATGTTACATCGGCATGAGTATAAAAACCTTGTTTGGATAGATTTTGAATGTCCAACACTTGAAGAAGTACGTCGTGTTGCAAATGAATTTGGTATCAACCCGTCAGTTGCTGATGAGCTGCTTTCACCAACACTTCGACCTCATACAGAAAGGTACGATGAATATCTCTATCTCGTATTACATTTCCCCACCTTACAACACCCCGCCCACACTGCGGTCGCACCTGAACATGAAGTAGATTTTATCATCGGAAAGAACTTCATTATCACCACACGTTACGAAGAACTCACGACGTTCGTAGAATTCCGAAAAGTTTTTGAAGTTAACTCTTCACTTGACGAAGGTCACATTAGTGAGAATGCATTTGATATTTTCTTATTACTTACAAAACGTCTTTACCGCATTGTTGATGTTGATATTGATAAAATCAGAGACACACTTGAATACATAGAAAAAGAAATATTTGAAGGAAGAGAACGCGAGATGGTTGAGGCGCTTTCGCGAGCTGGACGAGATATTCTCAATATTAAGCAAGGTCTGGACCCCCATCAAGATATTTTGAGTTCGCTCAATGAACTAACGGTAGAGTTAGCAGGGAAAGAATATGCATCACAAATACACTCAATAGAAAATATGTATTATCGTTCACGCAAGCATACAACACGCATTTGGCAGACAATGGTTGAGTTAAGAGAAACAAATAATTCACTATTGAGTACAAAACAGAATGAGGTCATGAAGATCTTTACTATTCTTGCCTTCGTTACGTTCCCACTCTCGCTCGTTGCTTCTATTTTTGGCATGAACACGATCAATACGCCGTTTGTTGGTAGCAATTATGACTTCTGGATTGTGATAGGACTTATGGCATGTGCAACATTCTTCATGTTCCTCTTTTTCCGCCATAAACGTTGGTTGTAGAAAGGTACCCACCTAGTATATAGTGATGCCCATAAACCACATATGCAGATAAAGCCAATTCTTTTTTATAATACCCTGTCGAAAGAAACTGAGACCTTTAAAAGCCTCAAAGAAGGTGAAGTTCGCCTGTATAGTTGCGGTCCAACTGTCTACGATCGCGGACATATTGGTAATATGCGATCGTATATACTATCTGATATTATTCGACGAACTTTTGAATATAACGGCTATGAAGTACATCAGGTCATCAATATAACCGACGTTGGACATTTAACTGGTGATAATGAAGGAGACGCCGATACGGGTGAAGACCGTATGGAAAAAGCATCTGTTAGTTTGGGTGAGTCAGCTCAAGATATTGCGAAGAAATATACCACACTCTTTTTCACAGATATACGACGACTTAACATTGATACAGAAAAAATAGAATTTCCACGAGCTACTGAATATATCAACGAACAAATAGCGATGGTTCAAACTCTGCAAGATATCGGTTACGCGTACAAAGTGTCTGATGGTGTATATTACGACACATCTATGTTCAAGAACTACGGAAAATTAGGAGGTATCAATGTAGACGAACTTGAGGCAGGTGCACGCGTAAAAGTTAGAAAAGAAAAACGCAACGCAACAGATTTTGCATTATGGAAATTTTCTAGCCCAGACCAACACCGACAACAAGAATGGGAGTCTCCATGGGGTGTTGGTTTTCCTGGTTGGCATATTGAATGTTCTGCAATGAGCCGCGCTCTTCTTGGGCGTCAAATTGATATACACACTGGAGGAATCGATCACATTCCTGTTCATCACAACAATGAAATTGCTCAGAGCGAAGTCGTGAATAAAAAGAAATTTGTTAATTACTGGTTACATAATGCATTTATAAACGTGGAAGGGCGACGCATGGGTAAATCAATAGGAAACCTTATAAATCTAGACCAGGTTATTGATCGTGGTTTCTCACCCCTTTCATATCGATATTGGCTCCTTACTGCACACTATAGAACTCCCGCAAATTTCACGTGGGATGCGCTTGAGGGATCACACGCTGCACTAAAGAAACTACATAGATATTTTGTAGATGAACTAAATGTTACGCTGGGTACTGTAGATTCAAAATACAAAGAACAATTCCACGCTTTCATAAATTCAGATTTAGATACACCAAAAGCCATCGCCTTGGTATGGGAACTGATGAAAGATGATTCTGTCTCGAAAAAAGATAAACGTGCAACACTTCTAGATTTCGATACTGTGCTGGGTCTTGGACTCAATGAATCTGACGAGTCAATGGTGAAACTTCTACATGGCGGTGGTCAAAAACTTTCTGTTTCAGATATTCCCACAAACGTAAAAGCAATCATGGACGAACGTGAACAGGCACGAGAACAAAAGGATTTCAGAAAAGCTGATGCACTGCGCGAACAATTGCATGTGCACGGATATGAAATAGAAGACACTGCTGTAGGTCCCAGGCTATCAAAAAGGAAGGAATAGAACCCTTTTCGTACAACCTTTATTTACACACTATCCACATGTGACTCACATACCCCCATGTCGTCAATAGTGGGGTCAGAAGATGGAACGTGCTAAAATCTCAGCATGACTAATACTCGTGTACCACCGCAGGACCTAGAAGCTGAACGTGCGCTTCTTGGTGCGATAATGCTCAAACCAAATGCTATGTACGACATGTCAGATATGGTTGTACCTGATTCTTTCTATGCAGCAAAGCACGGTATTATATTTGAGGGAATGCTTGCACTCTTCAACAAAGGTGAACCTATTGATCTCGTTACCCTTTCTGGAAATCTTGAATCCCAGAAAAAACTTGAACAGATTGGTGGGCGCGGATACCTATCAGAACTGGCAGGAGCAGCTCCAGCTGCAACAAACGCGTTGCATTATGCACAAGTTGTAAAAGCAAAACACATTCACCGCGAACTAATAACCGCTGCAGACTATATCGGAGAACTTGGGTACAAAGAAGATGATGAAATAGACACGCTCCTAGACGAAGCACAGTCAACCATCTTTCAAATCGCGAATACTTCTACACTACAAAAGTTTGTTTCTATTGGTGAAGAATTGAAGGACGCATGGAAACGACTCGAATCACTTCAAGAAAATAAAGACGAAATTCGTGGTATTCACACCGGTTTTAAAGACCTTGATAATTTGCTTGCAGGATTTCAAAAGTCAGATCTTATTATTTTAGCCGCTCGCCCATCTATGGGTAAGACATCTTTAGCACTAGATATCGCCCGACAAACTGCCATCAAGCATGGCAATGCGGTTGGTTTCTTTTCATTAGAAATGTCCGCGCAACAGCTAACTGACCGAATGCTTGCATCGGAATCTAACGTAAATGGCTGGCGTTTGCGCACAGGTAATCTATCGTCTGACGAAGAATACGACCGTCTTCGTAACGGTATGGATCGCCTCTCTTCGGCACCGATTTATATCGACGATAAGTCAGAACGCACAGTGCTACAAATGCGTTCAATAGCACGACGTCTTAAAGCAGAAAAAAGTCTTTCATTAATTGTTGTTGATTACCTACAGCTCATTGTTCCTGGCGCAACGCGTCAAAGTGATTCTATGGTACAACAGGTAACTGAAATATCGCGTTCGTTGAAAGGTATGGCACGCGAACTCGACGTGCCCGTTCTTGCTCTATCACAGCTTTCTCGTGCCGTAGAGCAACGTCGTGACCACCCACGTCTCTCTGACCTGCGTGATTCAGGTTCTATCGAGCAAGATGCCGATGTAGTGATGTTTATTCACCGCGATGATAAAATGAATGACAATTCCGACCGTCCTAATATCGCTGACATCATGGTTGAGAAACACCGTAACGGTCCTGTAGGACGTATTGAACTTTACTTCAACGATGAACAAGCGACATTTAATACCATAGAGAAAAATGATTTTGGGGATTTTGCTTCAAGTAATGATGCAAACGCTCAGGACGATGGATTCTAGAATGTTTTACTATGAATGATCTCAACACGCTCACAGAACTATTTACCCAATTCCCAGGAATAGGTCCCAGACAAGCACGGCGGTTTGTCTTTTTCCTATTGCGTCAGAATGAAGGATATCGCACTACCTTTATACGAGCTATTCAAAACACGGCTGCACACGTAAAACAATGTTCTCATTGTCTACGATATGCACAACTACACATAAAGACCTCGCTGTGTGATCTATGTGCCGATTCAAGCCGTGTCGATGAGGTACTCATGCTTGTTGAAAAAGATACTGACGTTGAACAAATGGAGAAAAGTGGTGCATACACTGGGCGATACTTTGTACTTGGTGGAACAGTGTCAGTGACTGGTAAAAAAAGTTATATGCGCGAGAAAGAACTTGCCGTTTTTTTAAAGAAATATGGATTCGGACTTACAGAAATAATTCTGGCTCTTTCAGCAACACCTGATGGAGAATATACAACTGACTATTTGAGCGCTAAATTTAAAGAAGACTCCGAGTTAACGGGGGCAACCGTAACTGTTCTTGGTCGAGGACTCTCCACTGGTTCCGAACTCGAATATGCAGATGCTGCTACTTTGAAACAGGCACTAAAAAATAGAGTCTAAAAAATGCTGCCAAAGGCAGCATTTTTTTAAATACGAGCAATGTATTTTGATTACCCTATCTTTGTGATTTTTACACGAGTATACGGTTGTCGGTGCCCTCGGTTCTTAAAGTAACGGCTCTTTGAACGGAATCGAATAACAGATATTTTTCTTTCCCGTGCGTTCTCGGCAAATTCAGCAGTTACCTTAACGCCTGAAATCGTTGGGTCTCCAACCGTAGTTGTTTTTCCATCATCTACAAGAAGTACTTTAGTAAACTCAATCTTTGCTCCCTCTTTGTGCTCGCCATCTAATTTTTCAACATTAAGCGCATCTCCTTCACGAACAATATATTGCTTACCTCCTGTTGCGATTACAGCAAAAGAATCGGCCTTTTTAACAGCCGCTTTTTTAGGTTCCGCTTTTTTAGGTGCATCTTTCTTCACTACACGCTTAAGGGGTGTCTTTTTTTCACCGTCGTTCTTTGTAACCTTCTTTTCAGCCATAGTGGCGCAATATTACCAGAAGGGCTCAAAAAAGCAACGGGTACGGCTCTATTTCTTAGAATGATTAGTGCCTCCCCTCTAGTCTTCTCTGTTTGGTTTTTCGATGCTTTCTATCTCAATTCCAGGCGCTGTACCGGTTATACGAAGTACGTCTTTATCTACTTTACTAAGCTCTTTATACCCCGCATTATAGTGATTTACCGTAGTGGACAGTGAATTGCCGAGCTTTTCATAATAGTCATCGTACTTTTCAATATGTTTTCCGAGCTTGCTCACGTTCTTAATAATATCTTTTGCTTTCTCTTCTATATCCATTGCTTTGAGACCTTGCAATACCGTCTGTAAATATGCCAAAAATGACGTAGGAGACACAATTATGACCTTGTGTGTTCCTGCAGCGCGTTGTATTAAACTCTCATTCCCCGTACCAACCTTGTTAGATAGTAATTCGTAGTAAATTCCCTCAGACGGAATGAACATAAAAGCAAATTCTGTCGTCCCTTCTTCTGGGCGAATATATTTTGAAGTTTCTGTAATACGAAGTTTGAGGTCATTCACAAACGACTTCTCAAACTGCACTCGTTCTGTTTCGTCCTTTGCCTCAACCATTCTATTGTAATTCTCAAGAGAGAATTTTGAATCAATTGGAACTACTTTGTCCTTGACGAATACAACAGCATCCACAATCTCTTTATCCGTAAAGCTGTACTGCATCCTAAAACTATCAGGAGGAAGAACATTTTGTAATACAGACTCTAAATAATACTCACCCAAAATTCCTCGCTGTTTTGGATTCTTCAAAACGTCCTGTAGTTGCCGTAATTGCTCGGTAAAAGAAACCACCTGTTTATTAGTTTCTTCCAGACGGGTAAGTTTCTCAGTAACGTCTCCCACTACTTTCTGTGAACTCCGAAGCTGCTCACGCATACTTTCATTTATATCTCGTGTACTGTCCCCTATTTTTCGGTCAAACAAATCACGGAGACCATGAATCTCTTTCTGCAAAAAATCAACTCCGTTATCCAACTTTGCTTTTCGAGTACTCCGTATAAAATACCAGAGAATAAGAAGATTGCTTGCACCAATTATAACGGCGAGGCCAATGAGTACCATTGTTACAGAAGTCATGGTGCTAGTATACCAAAACAATACTCTTTCCCTATATACGTATTAACGCTGTGACTTCTTTTCCTTGAATATGAAATGTTTTGCAATTTCTACACCAATTAAACTTGCAAAGCCTAAGCTAAACAAAACGGCTAATTCTTGGAGAGATAGCGGCCGTAATGAGAGTAATTGCTGCATTGGTGTCACCGAGATGACGAACAAGAGAAGTGTTGAGTTTATCGCAAATGCTCCTAATAAAAACGTGTTTGAGAAAAAATTGATACGCCAAAATGGCTGAGACAAATCCCGAAATGCAAACGCAAATAGAATAGAATCTATCGAAAGCATGATGAAAATAATGGTTCTGATTTTATCGATGTGCACTCCTACAGATAGGAGAATCAAAAAGAGCCCAAGAAGCGTCACACCAGTGATTATACTTACAGAAAAAATAAACCAACGTGCTTGTTTTGTGAGAATACTTCTCACGCCCCTCTTCCCTGGCTTTTGTTTCATCGCATTTTTTTCTTTTGGTTCAAAGGCTAACGGAAAACTCATAAACCCCTCTCCAATAATATTCGCCCATAGAATCTGTGTTGGGAGTAGTGGTAGCGGAGCGCCAGCTGCAAGCGAACCTCCTATAACTATAATTTCACTGAAGCTCGTTGAAAGAAGGGAAGCGACAATTTTTCGTAAATTTGCAGTAATCCGCCTTCCCTCACCAATAGCAGCGGTTATCACAGAGAAACTATTGTCAATAAGAATAAGATCTGCCGCGGCTTTAGCAACGTCTGTTCCGCTCCCTACAGCAATACCAATGTCTGCCGCAGCAAGCGCTGGTGCGTCGTTGACCCCATCTCCTGTCATTGCGACGACCTCTTTTGCATTTCGGAGTAATCGCGCAACACGCAATTTTTGCTCAGGGAGAACCCGAGCAATTATTTTATGTGAATTGAGTGCTTTGAGTAACTGCTTGTCGTCCATCTCACTTATCATGACGCCAGTGAGCACGGGGGCGTCAGCACGTGTATCGATACCAACTTCCCTTGCAATAGCACGGGCTGTCTCTGGATAATCCCCTGTTGCCATAATGACTCTCGTTCCTGCGCTCTTCACCTCTTTAATAGCTTGCGCAACATCCGGCCTGACTGCGTCACGAAATGCCAATAATCCAACAAATACAAACTGGTGCTTTTTTGACGGTGTAAGGACTTCATCAGGAACTGTATCACTCGCTGTTTTTATGTACGCAATCGCAGTGAAGCGCATACCTTCAGAAGAAATCTGTTTTTGTGTTTCTGTAAACTTCTTTCGCGTGCTGTCGTCCATTTTTCTCTCTCTACCATTGAGGAAATACTTATCTGAGTTAGCAAGGAGATGTTCGGGCGAACCTGATAAATACGCTCTATGACCCTTTTGAGGGCAATTGTTTAGCGATATAGCATACCGACGTGATGATTCGAATTGAACAAAATCAATACGTTCAAATCCATTCAAAAATAAATCAGCCTGAGACAATCCTGCTTCTAATCCACCCTCTGTTATTGCTTTTTCAATTGGTCTACCTCTGACAAGTAATTTTCCTGCCTCCTCCGGATCTTCTTCGACGAATGCATCGGATGACAGTACGGCCATTCGTAATAATTCTTTATTATCTGAAATTGCCGCCACTTCGTTGTGCTCTATTCCAGAAAGTGTATAGAGTCCACTCAAAATCATCCGTCCCTGTGTGAGTGTTCCTGTTTTGTCGGTCAGAATAACCGTGGTAGAGCCAAGAGTTTCAGCTGCAAGAAGATTCTTCACCAACCCACCTTTTCGTAATACTGCCTCCATACCGATAGCGAGCACAACAGTAACCGCAGCAGGAAGACCTTCCGGCATGGCAGCGACCGCTACCGCTATAGCAAGAAGAAGCATTGATGATATGGGTTCGCCCCGCAACAACCCAAGAGCGAGAATGATAACTAATGCAAAACCTACCATGCCCATTAAAAATCGTGCGATTTTCTGAATATTCTTTTGCAACGGAGTCAATGAGTCCATTGCCTCGTGCGTACTTTTTGCTATTTCTCCAAATCGGGCATTCTCGCCTGTCGCAACTACGATACCTATAGCACTTCCTTCTGCAACAAGCGTACCCATCCATGCAATGTTTCTCTGTTCAGATGGCGGGAGCGCACGCCCAAGAGAAGTGTGTAACTTTTCAACAGGAAGCCACTCCCCTGTTAACGCAGCTTCGTTCACGGCAAAATTCTTAACCTCAAGCAGTCGTGTGTCTGCAGGTATCATCGTACCTCCTTGTAAAAATACTATGTCGCCAGGAACGAGGGACTCTGCAGCAACTACCTGTTGCGTGCCCATCCGTAATACTGTTGCATGCTTTTCCTGAGATTTCTCCAAAGCCTCAAACACACGAGCTGCTTTGCCTTCTTGTAATACTCCAACGACGATATTAATAATGACCGCCACAATAATAACTGTGGTATCTAAGTAGGCACCCAAGAAGACAGTCGCAACACCCGCTGCCAGCAACACAAGCGAGAGCGGACTTCGTAACTGCCTTACTATTGCGTCAATCAGGTAGAATCCTTGATCTTTCGGGAGTGCATTGGGACCGAACTTTTTTTGTCCTTTCTCGAGTTGTTTTTGAGTAAGTCCATAGTCCTTGTCTGTTCCAAAGAGTGCCAAAACCTTATCTCCTGTAAAACTGTGCCACGCTTTAGAATGTTGCATAGTGCTAGTATTGTACCATTCAACTCCTCTGTAAAATTGATATAATACACATATATGTTACATGCCCAACTTAAAGAAGACATGAAGACCGCACTAAAAGCGAGAGAGGAACTTCGCCTCTCTACATTACGTGGTCTTTTAAGCGCACTTACAAATGAACTTGTTGCGCAAAGAAGAAAACCTGATGAACTACTCGAAGACGATGGAGTTCTCTCGGTAATAAAACGAGCAGTAAAACAGAGAAAGGATTCTATTGAACAATTTGATAAAGGTGGTCGTACTGATCTTGCCGACAAGGAGAAGAGTGAGATGGAAATACTCGAAGAGTATCTTCCTACACAGATGTCGAGAGAAGATATAGGGGAAGCTGTCGTCCGTGTACTTGAAACAATGCCTAATGCAGAGTTACGTAAAGCAGGGATTGTTGTAGGGGCTGTAATGAAAGAACTTCAAGGCAATGCCGATGGTGCTGTGGTAAAAGAGATTGTCACCGACAAACTCTCATAATATTGACTGTAGTGACAGCTACACCATATACCCACTTAGGACATCAGGTATCCTAAGTGAGTATATTGCTCTAGCGTATTTTCATCTTTGCATTAAGACCAAGCATGAATAGAGCAACAAATGCTGCTATGACGAATGCAATGCGCATATCTAAGTAGAGTACAAGCACTCCCATCAAAAGAAGCATAACAATACGACCAACAGAAAGCGCCATTTCTTTAAGTGCAGTATATTCATCTACATATCTACCATTGTCCGCTGCTTGTTCATAGGTTGTAGCATCAAATGAAAGAGAATTGACAGTTCGTCCAAAATTATGATAGCTATCTGCAGCAAAAACCTCAAACGGTGTCTGCACAAATATTTTTGTTACCCACCCGGTTGTCGCCATAATCACTCCAACCCATAGCATTCGCTTAGGACTCCAGGTGTCAAAAAGTTTTCCTACAAACGTTCGCAATACAATGACCACCACAACAGTCAAGGAAGCGATTATGCCCAGCACGGTAAATCGCTCATCAAGCAGCGTAAAAATGTACACTGGCCAAAAGAGCGTTATTGCCATACCTTGTGCACCGTTTGCAAAATGTGCTATAAACAACGATCGATTCCCACGGGCAAATAAGTGTTGAAATGTTTCTGTATATCCCCAACTATACCGTTCGTACGTATGACCCATAAACCACAATGGGATTATTGCAAAAATCATTACAAAAATAGAAAAAAGAAACAACGTATTAAATCCGGCCGATGAAATTATAAGGCCTCCGATTGTAGGTACTGCTATTAACACAGCGCTTGCAGTGTTTCGCAAAATTGCTAATTGCCTTCCACGCATTGTCTTATCAAGACCATGGGAAAAATCAACATGGAAAGGAACCCAGTAAAGTGCACGATACGTCGCGACAAATAAAATATACAGTACGGTTGCATATCCTGGATTACGTGGGAACAAGTACAGCGCTACTATGGAAAATCCCAAAAAAACGAGGCCAAGCATTATCATTCGGCGTGTTCCTATGATTCCAAGCAGTTTTGAACTGAGAGGGGTCATCAAAAGATGCAACCCATAAATAGAAACAAAAATTGCAATAACTAATTGAAGGTCGTAATTAAACTCTCGGAAAAAAAAGATTGGGAGAAAAACCCCAAGCGCCCCAAGAGAAATTCTCATTAAGGTGCGACTTGTATACAGTGCCACGAGATCTCGTGAAAAATGCGTTTTCCTATACAATGCGTGTACTACTTTCTCTGCCTTATCTTGGAGTTCATCCATAGAAATTAATTATATAGCACTGTAGCGTAATATTTTGAGCAATACACAATAACCCTTCGCGTACGCGAAGGGTTATTGCCGTTTATGAGTATGTCTTAAATCTTTCCGACAAGATCTAAACCAGGTTCAAGCGTATCATCTCCTGGATTCCAATTTGATGGACATACCTTGCCATCGTGTTCAGCAACAAACTTAGCTGCTTGAATTTTTCGTAGTGTTTCTTGGACATTCCTGCCAATATCATTGTCATGTATTTCAACAACACGAATGATACCTTCCGGGTCAATAATGAATGTTCCGCGAAGCGCTACTCCTTCATCTGCAACATGTACACCAAATGCATGTGACAATTCATGCGTTGGGTCAGCTGCCATTGGATACGTAATCTTGCTTATAGCCTCCGATGCATCATGCCACGCTTTATGCACAAACACTGTGTCTGTTGATACTGAAATCACCTCAGCACCTTCTGCCTGGAATTTTCCGTATAGTTTTGCAAGATCTTCAAGCTCTGTTGGGCACACAAACGTAAAGTCGGCTGGATAAAAGAAGAGTACAGTCCACTTACCATGCAAGTCATTCATGCTCATCTTTTTTGTCTTTTCATCTTGAAATACCTCAAATTCAAAATTTGGTACAGAATCTCCTACCGTAAGAGGACCAAAAAGTTCAAATTCGTTGTATGTATCGTTTGATTCCATAGTTAATTATTGTATCTAATGAGTAAGGACTATATAGTAACATAGTGAAAAGCGGTCACGAAAAAATTATTGTTATTGTTGGTACCAATGCATCCGGAAAGAGCTCGTTGGCAGTTAGACTGGCAAAGAAATATAGTGGTGAGATAATTTCAGCTGATTCACGACAAGTATACAAAGGCCTGGACATAGCGACGGGAAAAGTGACTTCAGAAGAGATGGCTAGTGTTCCCCATCATCTTATCGATATAGCCGATCCGAAAGACACCTACACTGCGGCCACCTTTGCTAAAGATGGTCAAAAAGTAATAGAAGATATGGTTTCTCGAAAAAAACTACCTATAGTTGCGGGTGGCACTGGATTTTATATTGATGCGCTACTTAATCCATCTATTCTTACGTTTGCAGCACCAAACAAGGAACTACGAGAAGGATTTGAACTACTACCGGCTAATATTCTTTTCGCTCAATTAAAAAATATTGATCCTGAACGTGCAGCGGCACTTGAAGAGAAAGGTGAACAAAACCATGTTCGGCGCATTATACGCTCTTTGGAAATTGCGCTGTCGCCAAAAGAAAAGGCGGAGAAAATAAGTTCACTTCCTCACTTTAAAGTTCTTTGGATTGGCATACGTTGGGACACAGATGTTTTAAGACAACGAATACACGAACGTACACTCATTCGAATGGAAGATGGTATGGTGGGAGAAGCAAAAAAATTGCACACTAATGGTTTGTCGTGGAAACGAATGGAAGAACTTGGACTCGAATATAAACACCTCGCTGATTATCTACGTAATAAAATTACTCGAGAACAACTTATTGAGTACATCGATAGAGATGACGCTCGCTATGCAAAAAGGCAGCGTACGTGGTTTAAGAGAAACAAAGAAATACATTGGTTTGAAGGAGATAAGTTAGACGGGGTTGAAAAATTGGTTAAAGAATTTCTAAAATAATTAATTACGTATTTATTACGGTGTTAATTCGGGGACGATGAGAGCGACCAATTTTTCTTGAGCTTTG
>DCYW01000030.1:37286-46862 GCA_002331185.1 Patescibacteria group bacterium UBA2100
GGAAGTACTTGTGTGGTGCGACCAGATTTTTAAGAAGTGCAGCCACTATAAAAATCAAAGTACTCCTGTAGTGAATCGCCTCCAGTCACTAAGTATAATTTACACCTTGCAGGCTTAATTCTACTAAGTGCTCTAGGCCGAACTCGGCGACAAGCACTCGTCGTTCCTCCTCGTCTTGTATACCGCCTCCGTTTTTCGATTCTCTCACGACCGGTAAAACAATAGCGTGGATACTACCGTATCCACGCTATTGTTTTATTGCGGGCGATGAGAGAATCGAACTCCCGACATCGGTTTTGGAGACCGAAGTTATACCACTTAACTAATCGCCCAGTGCACACGAGTATATCATAAGCTCTTGCCAAATAAACTCAAAAAATTATAGATACGGATGCAGTTCGAGGCGTGCACGCAACATCAAAACGAGTCGTACGTTCTGGTACGACGAGCTTTGTTTTGCACAGCGCAACAAAGAAATGCGCCATGTATGTAATTATAGCTATTTCTTCAATTCTTTGTGCACCTTCTTTCCCCTACACCACTTACAGTACTTATTTAGTTCAATCTTTTCGAGGTTCTCGCCTTTAATACGTCGTGACGTCCAGTAGTTAATACGTTTACATCCAGAACACGCTAGTTTTTTCAATTTATCTTGGCTCATGTAGCGATTACATTAAACAATTGGCAGCTGTCTGTCAACGGGTATCGAGCTAATATCGTCAGTTCGTTCATCTAGACCACGTCCAGTAAGAGTTAAAAGGATGGTGTTCACCACAAGCCACGCAACGAGAACGATGATGAGCCCAATGACTACTGCACCAAAAATCTTCTTTCCTTTTTCAACATTACTGGCATTCCCAGTGTCAGAAAAAAAAAGCCATCCAGCGTATGCAAACATAACCGCAGATGAAATAACCGCAATGCTTACAATGAGATTAAGTATATTTTGACTAAGTGTGACAAGAGAGCCCCAATCACAATCTGGGCCATCACACGGAACTATACCTTGAGCAAAAACTCCTAACGGTACAATTAGCAATGCTGTTGCTAAAAGTATATATGTTAAATGTCTTTTCATAGCTTAATCCTAACATCCAACAGCAACATCCTCTAGAAACTGATGTGTAAAATAGAGTGATTGAATATTGGTGTTTTTTTGATACACTCACACGATCTGCGTCGGTGGCAGAGTGGTCAAATGCACGAGGCTGTAAACCTCGCGACTTCGGTCTACGCAGGTTCAAATCCTGCCCGGCGCACTAACAGACAAATGAACCCAATACGATTAGTATTGGGTGATTTTGTTTGTTGCGCCGAGCAGGATTTGAAAAGAGTGAACAATATCGGAGGAGACACGACGACGATGTGAACCGCAGTTCATTCTATATCGGTCATGTCCGTGAAGGTAAGCAGGTTCGCTTAAGTCATGAACATACTCAACACATTTGGATACCTCCCGATGAAATCAGAAGGTACCAGCTCACACGACAAGTTCGACAAGCATTTACTTCGATACGAAACCACCTGTATCTACCAGAGTCCTCCAGCTGAGAAGCTGGGGGATATTTTTATTTCGCCGCTACCGCCTTCCTGGTTCGCTTTACACCCACTCTTTTGCGAGCTTTGGCTTTTTTCTTTGAATCGAAAACAAATTCATCGTTCTTAACGTCAACTTTCACAACACCTCCTCCCATCATTCCTTCAGATACCATCATGGTTGCGATTGGCGTGAGCACCTTATTCTGAATAAGCCTCTTTAGTGGACGTGCTCCATAGCGCGGATTGTACCCTTCTTTGGCAAGATACGTGAGAGCTTGAGTTGAAAATTCAAGTTTAATATTCTTATCTGCCAAGCGTTTTTGTACGATTGCAACCTGCATTTTAACAATATTCTTTATCGCTTCTTTCGACAAAATATCGAAGAGTATAATCTCGTCAAGCCGGTTGAGAAATTCTGGTCGAAAGAAGTCGCGCAAAGTTTTCATCACCTTATCCTTGCTGTGGACATACTGGGCACTTTCGCCTTGATCATCAGTAAATCCAAGTCGGCTCATCTTATCAATGTGCTCAGCGCCTAAGTTACTTGTCATTATGATAATAGTGTTCTTGAAATTCACCGTACGCCCTTTTGCATCAGTGAGGTGTCCGTTATCAAGAACTTGCAGTAGAATATTGAATACTTCTGGGTGTGCTTTTTCTATTTCATCAAATAAAAGTACCGAGTACGGACGGTGGCGTACCTGCTCAGTAAGAGAACCCCCTTCATCGTGCCCAACGTACCCAGGAGGTGAACCAATCATCTTAGACACCGAGTGCTTCTCCATAAATTCAGACATATCTACTCTAATGAGGGCCTTGTCGTCATTAAACATAAACTCAGCCAGTGCTTTTGTGAGCTCTGTCTTACCTACTCCAGTTGGGCCAAGAAAGAGGAAAGAACCTATCGGGCGGTTGGGGTCAGAAATACCAACACGTGAGCGTTTCACTGCATCGGCAACCTTCTGAAGCGCGTCTTCTTGTCCCACAATCCTGCCTCGTAGTGTTTCTTCCATACGAGATAGTTTGTCGAGTTCCTCTTCCAACATTCTTTGTACTGGTACTCCTGTCCAACGAGAAACGACGTCAGCAATATCTTCTGCTCCAATTTCTTCACGAAGCACACGACGAGAGCTCTGTAGTTTCTTGAGCCGAGTCATCTTTGTTTGTAGATTTTTTTCAAGTTCAGGAATACGTCCGTAACGAATTTCTGCGGCAGCTGCTAAATCAGCAGTTGCCTCAGCTGATTCTGCAATCAGGCGCACTTCTTCAAGTTCTTGCTTTATAGCTTTTATTTCAGCAAGAGTCTCTTTCTCATTCTTCCACTTCACCTCGAGTTCACGCGTGTCTTCTTTCAATTCTGCAATCTCCTTTTCAACTGTTTTTACGCGAACTTTAGCGCCCTTTTCCCCTTCTGAAACATCTTTCTTCAGTGCCTCACGTTCAATTTCAAGACGCATTATCTTTCGGTGTGCTTCCTCAAGTTTTAACGGTTTGTTTTCGAGAGAAATGCGCAATGCCGAAGCAGCTTCATCTATAAGGTCTACCGCCTTGTCAGGCAAGTACCTCTCCGTAATATATCTACTGCTGAGCTCCACGGAAGAAACTATAGCTTCATCGGTAATACGCACACCATGAAAGAGCTCATATTTTTCTTTGAGTCCACGCATAATGGCAATGGCATCTTCGAGTGATGGCTCGTTTACATGTACTGGTTGAAAGCGCCGTGTAAGCGCAGGGTCTCGTTCTATGTTTTTCTGATATTCATTCAGTGTCGTTGCACCAATAACACGAAGCTCACCTCGTGCAAGTGCAGGCTTAAGCATATTTGACGCATCCATAGAACCTTCTGCTGCACCAGCCCCAACTATGGTGTGAATCTCATCGATAAAGAGAATGACATTACCCTCTGCACGCTCCACCTCTTTCATAATTGCTTTCAAACGCTCCTCGAACTCTCCACGAAACTTTGTTCCGGCAATAAGGAGTCCCAAATCGAGTGATACTAAATCCTTCCCCTTCAAAGATTCTGGTACATCACCGGTTGCCATACGTTGTGCCAAACCTTCCGCAATGGCCGTCTTCCCCACTCCGGCTTCACCAATAAGTATCGGGTTGTTTTTTGTGCGTCGTGATAATATTTGGATAACGCGAGTTATTTCAGTATCTCGCCCAACAACCGGATCAAGTTTATTTTCTCGTGCTAGCTCGGTAAGACTTCGAGTAAATTTAGCAATTGCACGGTTGTGTTTTGGTGCCTCAATGTCAGTTATTTTCCCATCTTTAATATCTTCATAAATTCCGGTCACTTCTTCGCGACTAATTTGAAATCGTGCGAGTATCTCAGCAGCATTGCCTGGATTTTCCAATATCGCCAACAGTAAATGCTCTGTTGAAACAAACTGGTCTCCAAATGTACTCGCAATCCTCGGCGCACCATCTTGCAATACCTGCGCTAACTCTGGAGTAAGATAGAGCTGAAATGAAGATGACATGGTAGTAGCTCCAGCGCTTCCTCCGTCGAGTGAATCAATGAGTGAATCGGCAAAATGAATAGTATCTATCTCCAGTCTTTCAAGTATAGAGAGGGTCATGCTTTCATCTTGTAACAATAAGGATGCGAGCAAATGCAAAGGACTCACGTGCGATTGCCCACGTTCAATAGCAAGCTGATGCGCTCTGTGCACCGCTTCTTTTGCTTTAGTTGTAAAATTCTGAAATGGCATAATGCTATTTTATAGAGACGAGTAAACGTACAAAGTATTACTGGACAACTTCTTCTGGAGTGTCTGCTACAATTTCTTCAGTTTCTGTAGTGGGTGTTACAGCTTGCGCAAACGCTGCTCGAATTGGTGCAAATGAACTAATACCAACTTCTCGAGAAGCACCGGTACTCATACCAACAACTTCTCCGTCAACATTTATAAGCGGTGCGCCTGGTGCAATCTTTGCACCACTTATACTTGTTCCAATATATCCTCCTTCTCCAAGTTCTGTTGCGATGCCTTGGGTTATGCTTCCATCGCCTACAAATGCTACAAGAGTCTGTCCAAGCGAAAGGGCTGCTTCAGAAGAAGATACTGCAGCAACTCCGATTCGTTCAGCTTCTATTTGAAGCAACGCAACGCCGCGTGCCCCACCTTCGTACTGTAGTGTTGTTGAGGCAAGTTCTTCACCTCCTAAATCTACTGAGTACGTTCCCCCCTCTTTAAGAACTGATGCATCGACTGCAAGTGTTCCTTCTTCATCAATAAATACACCAAGCGATACGAACGCTGCTGTGTCCGCATCAATGACGCTCACAATTTTTGACTTGTTGTCCGCAATAGCTGCCGCAATTAAATCTGCTTCTTTAATTATGATAGTACGTTCTTTGGTTATAACGGTTGCTTGCTGTGTTTCTGCTGGCGCCACCTGCTCGACAGTTCGTTCAACAACCCGCTGCACAACTCGTGTGACATCAGCTGGCGCTTCCTCAATCAACGAGACGGTGACGATTCCTGTAGCGATAGATGTAACAAACGAAACAAGCATCGTAAGCAGTACAATTTGTGACTTGTTTAGTTCTTCTAAATTCATAGCCATATAGTATCGCACCTCTCCTGCTTATCCAATGCAGATACAGGTGCGTATACGCAGAGTACAATGACTTGAAAAGCGAGTCAATCATCACGGGAAACTCCGATAGGCTCGTACTGCTTCAGAAACTTTTAAAGCAATCAGGGGAACATCTTCAATACTGGTATCACGCCCGAATGAAAAACGAAGTGCGCTTACAGCATGCCACTTTTCTTTCCCTAATGCAGCCACTACCAAAGACTCACTCACACCACTTCTTTCAAGACATGCACTTTTTGTTGAAAGTGCGAGTCCTCGTTGGTCGAGATACATGGCAACATATTCAGAATCAATTTTAGGAATCGCAATATTTAAAATGTGTGGTGTTTGATTTTTCCCGTTTCCGTTAACTTCTATGTCTGGAATTTCCTCTGTAAGTGCTTTCAGTAATTCATTTCGCACTTCGTCTAACCTAATACTCTCTGATTCACGCAGTTCACTGCATTCCTCAAACGCTACCGCAAAACCAGCACACAGTTGAATATTTTCAGTTCCTGGGCGAAGCCCTTGCTCTTGACTACCGCCTCTAAGCACAGGAGATAGTTTCACGCCACGTCGGATATATAATGCACCAACTCCTCGTGGACCAAACATCTTGCCGGAATCTATACTCATAAGATCCACTCCAAGCCCTTGTGGTACCAATGACTGATAAAGCCCTTGGCATGCATCAGTATGAAGTATTATTTTTTCTAGTTTTTTTCCTCCTACAATAGGTGTCTGCTGCTTCAATAGCTTCCCAATTGCATGTAGTGGCTGCACTGTTCCAATTTCACTATTCACCAATGCAACCGAAACTAGCACGGTATTTTCTTGTATACATTCTGTAATAGCTTCTGGTGTTATCACTCCATGTGTATTAGGTGACGCGAAATCAACTGTGAGCCCGCGTCGTACAAAAGGTTCAAACACATCACTCACTGAGGGGTGTTCAATTTTGCTGACGATAATATGACATTCATTCATATCCACTCCAGCCGCTTCAAGAGCATCGAGGTACCCAGCTAATGCAAGGTTATTTGCTTCAGTTCCCCCAGATGTAAAAATAAGCTCGTGTGATTTCACGCCCAAGATCTTTGCAATCCTACTTCGTGCATCGTCACGAATTCGCGCTGCCTCTAACCCTTCCGAATGCAGAGCTTGCGGATTTGCATAATACTGTGATACATCACAGTACGCTTTCAGTGCCCTTTCAGACACTGGAGTACCTGCTGCGTAGTCCAAAAATATTCTTCTTTTCGATGTTGTGAACATATCAACTATTGTAAGCAGCAAAGTGAGAATGTCCATGCTACAATCTCGCAAATGGAAATGAAATTGGAAAATCTTCTTGCATTGCTAGGCCCCCAAACTTTTCTCTACATACTGCTCTTTGGTCTTTTCGTCTTGCTCATCTGGAATAGTATTTTAGAAATACGTATCCGTCGCATCACTAAAGGAGCCGATGGTAAAAATATCGAGAATCATCTTGCTACTATTTCGCGTGATTATCAAGATCTTGATGATTTTAAAAAAACTGTAAAAACAAAAATTGCTGAGCTCGATACTCGCCTACAGAGTAGTATTCGTGGTACCGGCATAGTTCGCTTTAACCCATTCGCAGGAAGTGGTGATAGCAAACCATCGTTTGCAACAGCTTTCATAACAGAAGAAGGAGATGGTTTTATCCTCTCAACACTACACGCGCGCAACAGCGTAAGTATCTATTGTAAAGATATCACCGAGTTCAAAAACGAAAAGGAACTTACCCAAGAAGAGACCGCGGCCCTTGAAAAAGCAAAGAATTCGTTGCATACTTGATTCATCAAGCCTATGAAGTAGGTTTCAACAAAGCGCTACGTGGCGCTTCATTTTAATATGACTGATTCAACAACTAACATACTACGTTCGCCTGTCATTGCTGTTATGGGTCACGTTGACCACGGCAAATCGGCACTCCTCGATTATATTCGCAGCACCAATGTTGTTGAATTAGAAGCCGGTGGAATCACTCAGCATGTTTCAGCGTACGAAGTTGAGCATGAACACGAAGGCGTCATTAAAAAAATTACTTTTTTAGATACTCCCGGGCACGAAGCATTCGCAAAAATTAGAGCACGTGGTGCGTCAGTTGCAGATATCGCAATTCTTGTTGTCTCGGCTGAAGAAGGTGTAAAGCCTCAAACACTCGATGCACTGCGTGCTATACAAAAAACTGGAATTCCGTACGTGGTTGCCATAAATAAAATAGACAAACCAAACGCTAACCCGAACACAACGAAAGCGAGTCTTATTGAAAACGAAATTTATATCGAAGGGATGGGTGGAGATATTCCTTTTAATGAGGTGTCCGCAAAAACAGGAGAAGGTGTTAGTGAGCTTCTTGATACCCTACTGCTTGTTGCGGAGCTCGAAGAGCTCACTGGAGACACGGCAATACCGGCAGAAGGAGTCGTGATTGAAGCTCACAGAGACCCAAAGAAAGGTGTTGCTGCGACACTTATAATAAAAAACGGATCACTGCGTAGTGGCGAATATATTGTTGCCGATAACTCACTTGCTCCAGTTAGAATTTTTGAAAACTTTGAAGGCAAGTCAATAAAAGAAGCTAGTTTTTCGAGCCCTGTACGAATTATTGGATTTGATTCATTACCAAGTGTTGGTTCTACGTTTCGCGCGTATCAACGCAAGAAGGATGCGGAGTTAGCAAAAGGTACTGCTTCCTCAAATCGTCCTGTAATGACAGCGCTGCATGAAGAAGACGAAAGACATCTTATTCCTCTTATTATCAAAGCTGATGCCACTGGAACACTCGAAGCCATCGAGCACGAGCTTCTAAAACTCGGCAACGAACGTATTGTTATTAATACCATTCTTGATGGCGTTGGTAATGTTTCAGAGAGCGATATCCAAACAGCACTTGCATCAACCCATGATGTACTTGTTGTTGCATTCAACGTAGGTATAGATGCATCTGCACGTGATATCGCAATGCAAAACGAGAAAGAAATACATTCATTTAATATTATTTATAAGCTCAGTGAGTGGCTCGACGAAGTAATCAAATCAAGAATACCCAAAATGGAAATGGAAGAACAGATTGGCGCTGCAAAAATTCTGATGTATTTCTCTTCAATGAAAAACAAGTATGTTGTTGGAGGAAAAGTAAAAGAAGGACAGGTAGTTAAAAATAGAAAAGTTCGTATAAAAAGAGCTAATGAGTTAATTGGGAGCGGTGTCATCAAAGAATTGCAAAGCGGAAAACAGAGTGTAGATACTATTAACGAAGGTGATGAATTTGGTGCACAAATTGAAGCGGATATCGCGCTTGAAGCAGGAGATATTATTGAATGCTTGGAGATGGTAGTAAAATAATATGGAATCACAACGCCAACAAAAAGTATCTGAGCAACTAGCACATCTTGCTGCTGATTACCTCGGCCGTGAATCAAACCGTCAGTCCCTCATTACGGTCACACGTGCTGCTATTTCTCCTGATCTTTCGAAAGCTACAATTTACTTTACGGTTCTTCCTGACAGCTACCAAGAGACGGCACTAGATTTTGCAAAACGAAAACGAACCGAATTTCGCTCATATGTTAAAAAACATACACAACTACGCAGACTCCCCTTCTTTGATTTTGAAATAGATCACGGAGAAAAGCATCGGCAGCATTTGGATACATTGGAGATATAAATTTCAAAACCGTATTAACACGGTGTTAATACGGTTTTGCGTTTCTTGTACCGGAGAGAGGACTTGAACCTCCACGCCTTGCGGCATCAGCTCCTAAGGCTGACGTGTCTACCAATTCCACCACTCCGGCATTATGTCGTACCGCCACCAGTCACTAAGCATAATTTTCGTGCTACACACTTAATTCTACTAAGCGCTTTTGGTCTTGGCTCGCCATTCTCCTAAAAGTCGAACATGGCTGTGCCTCGACCAAGCGTCGTAAACAAAGCAGTTTGTTTACTAACGAAATCTCTTGGCAGAAGGTTTCGTTACGCTTGTCCGCCCACTAGGACTCGAACCTAGGACCCACCGCTTAAGAGGCGGTTGCTCTACCAACTGAGCTATAGGCGGGATGTGCACTATACTACTTTATTTAAGGGATATTTCAATGGGATATTACGAAAAACAGAGACTCCTTGTTTTGGGATTCGGTCACCTGCACTAACTATTTTATTTCGTTGCGCTCATAAAATATTAAGTTACGCGACCCCGCTGCTTCCGACAAGCGCTCCCCCGTGCTGAAGCACACGCGGCTCCGCTTTTCAAATCCCTAAGATATGCATGTGTATTTATACAACTCTGCTCGAACTTACTTTGAACAAAACTAGCAACGCGCGGAGCGCGTGGTGACTTTGTACTTCAACGTACGCATTCGGGTTCGTGGTAATGCCAATACGCACCTCCTTCGGTGCGCCAGCGCCCTCCAG
>DCYW01000017.1 GCA_002331185.1 Patescibacteria group bacterium UBA2100
GGAGCCGAAGCGGCACTTACTGATAAAGAAAAAGTGGATCTAAAAAACGCTTTTATTTTGGCACGCAATAATTCCAGTGATAGAGTTATCGGTACAGTTTTGCCAGGATATGAAATCGCTCGCTTTCTTATGCTAGGTAAATTTTTTGGTATCGACGAGATTGTTTTTAATGAAGCAGATGTGAAGCTCATTGAAGAAGCGATGCATACGTATGAAAATGAAAAAAACTACTCTCAGCTTGACAGTCTAAAGAGTACCTTAGACTATATTGGTTTGAAACGAGACTAAATGATACACTTCGACTTATGAATATTTCCATACCAGTAGTACTAGGAAAAGGACGCTTAGAATGTCAATCAGAAAAAGTGGCACACTGCGTACACTCCCAATTGTCTGGTTTTGAGGACGTTAAGTCAGTATTGGTGGACGTACGAGATTATCTTGTATCTCCACTTACTATTCCTGCGTGGGTAGAGGATAAAAATGCCGCTGTATGGCGCAAAATAGCACGTAACGCTGCCGGATTCATTTTTGTAGTTTCAGAGTACAACAGAAGTTTTCAAGGCGCACTTAAGCTCTTTTTCAACTCTGCGTTTAAAGAATATAACGGAAAACTAGCTATTCTTGCAAGTGTGTCCTCAGGGCAATATTGTGGCGTTCGTGGTATACAGCAGCTCACACCAGTATTACTTGCTGCTTCTATTGAAACGTTCGGGGATACTGCTACTACCTCACATGTAGAATCTTTGTTCAACGAAGAGGAAACACCAACCGACGAGAAATATCCTAGATTCGTCAACGATGCTCTTACCGCATTAATTACTAAATTAAAATAAATATGTATGTTCATTCGGCTCGCTCTTATCATTCTTGCGCTTCTTGCAGCAGAACGTTGGATACCAGGAATTGATGTAGAAAGTTTCTATACTGCTTTAATTGTTGCAATTCTTTTAGGGTTGGCAAACATCACTATAAAGCCCTTGCTTACAATTCTTACGCTTCCGATTCACTTAGTAACATTCGGCCTCTCGGCATTTCTCGTAAATGCAGGAATTTTTTGGTTTCTCTCTACCTTTATAGAGGGGTTTTCTGTCGCAGGATTCATACCAGCACTGCTTGGTTCACTAGCAATATCGCTAGCTGGTGCACTTGGTTCACGCCTCGATTAGGCATTAATGGGAGTTACCCACAAAATAAATGCTTTACTTTACGAAACGCTTTTATATAATAAAGCGATATGAAAGAACATAAGTGGATCAACGATGACACCGATGAATTTATGCTTTCTGTACTTGAGTTAGAAAATCTTGCAGAGGCTCGCGCATTTCTTGGCGATATTTTCACAAAAAATGAAATTCAGGAGGCAGCAAACCGCTGGAAGGCTGTAAAGATGCTTAATTTTGGTGCTAGCTATCGAAAGATAGAGCGTATAACAGGCATGAGTTCTGCTACTATCTCGCGCATCCGTAAGGTAATGGAAGAGGGTTCAGGTGGCTACGGGCTAATGATAGGTAAACTCGAGCAAACTACAAAACGCAGTTGTTAGATAAAGAATATGGATGCTGTTTTTACTAAACTTTATCTACTTAAAGCGCTTTTTTTGCAAAAAATTAGGGTTTTGAGAACTTATAGACTATAGTAAAAAGGTATGAAATTTGTTGATGAAATAATTTTGAAGGTTTTTGCTGGAAATGGAGGAGACGGAGTTGTTCGATGGCACGCAAATCGAAATAATCCCAAAGGTGGTCCTGCTGGTGGTAACGGTGGAAGAGGTGGTGACGTGCTCATTCGAGCTGTTCGAGACAACTCACTCCTTAGTAAGTACAGAGGGAACAATGTTTTCAAAGCAGGTCATGGTGGTGCCGGAGGGAAAAGTAGCTTACATGGACTTGACGGGGAGAATGTTGTAATAGATTTACCCATTGGTTCCGTAGTTACCTTGAAAGAAAAAGGAAAAACATTCGAGCTTCTTTCAGAAGGAGAAGAATACATAGTATTGAGGGGAGGACACGGAGGTCTCGGGAACGAGCATTTCAAGAGCTCTACAAATGTAAGCCCTACAGAATCTACTCAAGGAAAATCTGGGGAACGAGATATTTTAGAAGTAGAACTAAAACTTATAGCAGATATCGGTTTGGTTGGATATCCTAATGCAGGTAAATCCTCCTTACTTAATGCGCTCACAAATGCAAAAGCAAAAGTTGGAAATTATGCTTTCACTACACTTGATCCAAATCTCGGGAACCTGTTTGGGTATATCATAGCTGATATACCAGGTATTATTGAAGGAGCATCTACTGGTAAAGGTTTAGGACATAAGTTCTTGAAGCACATAAATCGCACTAAAACCCTTATATTCTGCATCTCGGTTGAACAAGAAGACCCGATATCGGCTTACCGAGCTCTGTTTGACGAGTTAGTGAAGTATGATAGAGCTATGGCAGAATTACCGTTTGTCATTGCGCTAACTAAAGCAGACATGGCTTCAGAAGAAGAAGTCGCCAAATTTGTGAAAGATTTACGGGAAGTAACCGACAAAGTGTATCCAATCTCAATATATGATGATGAAATATTAAAGACATTTGCTGACGAGATAATCATTTTCTTAAGGTCGCTCGCAAAGTAAAGATGGCTTTTTGAAAGAAATCGTTTACCATGAGCACATGTTTGAGCCCACAATTGGTTTGGAGGTACATGCAGAACTTCGTACTAATACGAAGATGTTTTGTAATTCAAAGAACGACCCAAACGAGAAGACTCCTAACATAAATATTTGCCCAGTATGCATGGCTCACCCTGGAGTACTGCCAACAATCAACAAAGAAGCAGTAAAACAAGTGTTGCGTGTTGGTCTTGCTATGAATGGCACACTTGCCGATTACTCCGAGTTCGATAGAAAAAATTATTTTTATCCAGACATTCCGAAAGCATTTCAGTTGAGCCAATACGAATTTCCACTTGTCTCTGGAGGCAGTTTAAACGGTGTCGAATTAACTCGTATTCACTTAGAGGAAGACACTGCTCGTTCGTCACACACAAACGAGTCAGACCATAGTCTTGTTGATTTTAACCGTGCTGGAGTACCACTTATGGAACTTGTCACTGAACCAGTACTTCATAATGCAAAAGACTCTGGCGCGTTTGCACGAGAGTTACAATTACTTCTACGTACACTAAAGGCATCAGATGCCAATATGGAAAAAGGGGAGATGCGTGTAGAGGCAAACATTTCTGTCTCTAAAAATAAGGGTGAATTAGGAACTAAGGTAGAAGTAAAGAACCTAAACTCGTTTAAAGCAGTAGAGCGTGCAATAGATTTCGAAATAAAAAGACAGATTGAAATGATAGAAAAGGGGGAGAGTATAGTTCAAGAAACGCGGGGATGGGATGAAAACAAGGCAATTACCTTTAGTCAACGTGTAAAAGAGGAAGCAGCAGACTATCGCTACTTTCCAGAGCCAGATTTGCCCAAATTAAAGCTTTCAGAGCTTCCAGAACTATCCGTAGACAATTTACAAGAAACGCTCCCAGAATTGCCTCAAGCAAAGCGTGAGCGCCTACAAGAAGTGTATGGAATACAACCGGAAGATATAGAAGCGTATGTGACTGATACAAAACTGTGTGATTTCTTTGAAGGAGTTGTTATGGAATTAACAAAAGCTGAAGGAGAAGACATTGCAAAGCACATAAAACTTGCTTCCAACTACCTTACAAATAACCTCGTAGCACTACGTGGGGAGCTCGCAGAGCATGTTACGAAGAACATAGAGCATCGTGAATTTAGTGAACTGGTACTGCTTGCAAGTCAGGGAGATATATCGTCTAACGGTGCAGTTGAGCTCATTAGCTATCTAGCTAAGCCACATGAAGCAGAGCAGTCAGTAAGAGATTTGGCTGAAGAAGAAGGGTTGCTTCAGCAAAACGATGATGGAGCTTTAGGTGAAATTATAGAGTCTGTCGTAGATGCTAACGAAGGGGCCGTACAGGAGTACAAGGAAGGCAAGGAGCAGGCACTACAGTATTTAGTTGGACAAGGAATGAAACTCAGCAAGGGTTCTGCTAATCCAGCGAAGCTCAAAGAGCTAATAAAAGCTAAACTCGGCTAAACGAGTTACGTTATCCACACATTTTAGAGGGAATCTCGCATATCTCGGCAGGTATTGTACAATGCTTCAATGGAAGACGTCACTATTGGAGGCGAGACATTAATATCAACTACTCGCGCATCGCAGTTGAGTGGGTATTCGAAGGACTATATTGGGCAGCTCTGTAGGGAAGATAAAATTGAGTGTCGACGAGTGTCTGGGCATTGGTATGTCGACGAGGAAGGATTAAAGAGGTATCAAGAAAATGGTGTTGATGCTGATATAAAAAATAAAAATGTACAAGGCACAAGTGCATTAGGAATGAAGGTAGGGAATGTTCGTGATGATACATTCAAATACAACGGCACAGAGTACATTGCAACGTCACGTGCCGCTGCTGTTACTGGTTACGCACAAGATTATATTGGCCAGCTTGCCAGAAGTGGCGAATTAGAGGCACGAAAAGTAGGCCGTCGTTGGTTTGTCGGTAAAGATTCACTTATTGCTCATAAAAAACACAATGATGGCCTATTGGCAGAAGTTCAGGCGCAGGCAAGTGGTATACGTTCTCAAAAAGAAAGTGTTGAGGATGTGTCAGTACAAAGTGATGATGCTTCTCTAGCAGTACACATCCAGAGAGATGTTGAGCCTGGCGATATTAATTTCAATGTGCGGTATGTTGCAGAAAGTAACTCAGAAATTCCGTATGCAAAAAAAGAAACTGTATTTAATGATGTTCAAACCTATGCGTCTGGTGATATATTAGGTGAACGCGCCCCAATTAAGCAAATGAACCCCGATATTCGCCCTATCTCTACCCTTAAGGCAGTTCCACCGATAAATCCCCAAACCATGCCTAGAAGTATATCATCTCGGGAAGGCGGGGTGCAAAAAAAAGGACAAGAAGAGAGCTATTTCATTGAAAGCAAACCCACAAAGCGCTCATTTTCCATTATTGGAGTTGTAGGCATGTTAGTTTTAGTGCTCGTTATTATATCCGCCGGAGCATATCTATACCTGTTTGGTCTCTCTGATTTTGATGCCATAAGTAACTTATTTGAAGACAATACTTTCATCGAAATGATGAGAGATAAGTACGGAGACGTACTACCCGGATCCGAATTCAATTATTCGTCTGAATAGGCAAGCGTGTTTAGAATCACTAGTATTTTAATGACTTTCTGGCACCTAAAACAAACAGACTGCGCTACATAAGGTAAAATGTATACGGACAGGACAATAGGTATTCCTGTAGCTTTGTATAGTAACCTAAAATATATGGACATCGGATGTCCATATATGGAGGTGTATGTGTATAAGTTTAGATTACTATCCAAGGGTAGGGTGTCAATTCAGACGTTCGTTGTTTGAATTAGTTAATCATCGGCAAGAGTTGCCTGATTGAAAAGATTTCTCTGTCTGTATAGGCAATGTGAGCTAATCGTTTTCAGCCTCTATATCTATAAGATAATGGTGGAGAAAAGGACAGCCATGATTAGTATATAGGCATCTCGGTTAAAC
>DCYW01000035.1 GCA_002331185.1 Patescibacteria group bacterium UBA2100
GCTGGCAGTAGTCCCGCTCGGTTTATTTTTTTTAAGTGATCTTGTACTAGTGTAAACATCTGACGCAATTTAGCAGCAATTATTTCATCTAACTTTTTTTGTGGAACTGCTTCACCAGTGACGACACCTCGTTTTAGCTGTTCTGCTTCAGGTAGCGGGAGGCGAAGTCCCAGTGCGATATCATTTGTAATATCAGTTGATCCAATAGGGAAGACTTTTAATGAAATGGGAGTATTTTCTTCAAACACTGCAATCGAAAGTGTTTCTGCTCCAATGTTTGCGAGTACACAGCCAACCATCTTTTGCTGCTTGGTAAGTGTAACTAAACTTGCAGCAATTGGTGCTGCCATAATATCAATGGTTTCAATCCCTGAAGATTCAATGACTGCGATAATGTCGTCGAGGTGTTGTTCGAGCACGGTTACAAAGAGTGCTTCAACTTCAAGCTTAGAACCGTGCATGCCAACTGGCCGTCCGAATATTTGCTTGCCATCAAGTAAGTACGAAACAGGTATTGCATGAATAACCTTTCTGTTTAAAAGCTCACGACTTATAAGTGCCTCAGCCTCAGCAAGAGCGTTTTCGGTGTCAATTTCTGAAACTTCGGAATTTGCGCGGCTTACTATAGCTGCACCTTGAGAGTATTTGTCTTCAAGACCGACACCGCCAATAGAAACGTAGGCGCGGTCTACTTTGAGCCCTGCTTCTTTTTCAGCCTGAGCAACTGCTTTCTTTATACTTTCGGTTATATCATGTTGGCTTGTTATGTATCCATGCCGCAAGCCACGAGAGAGCGCAGAGCCAGTGCCAATAATATGAGGAGGTGTACCATTCTCTTGTATTTGCGAAATAACTACTTTGACGTAGAACGTGCCAATGTCTATACCCACGATAGTGTTTTTACGCATATTTTCTTATTGTAGCCTTCTGTAGAGCCACTATCAAATGTTGTAACTGTGCGAAAAAGTATGTATTACGGTTGGTTAGTAAAGTTTTCTAAGAAGGATCTCTTCCTGTTTCTCCATTTTCTTACCATGTACGGTGCCTTTAAGGTGCAGGCAGCCGTGAATAAATAAAAATGCGATGTGTTGGTTGGTGGTGTGTCCAAATTTTTTGGCGTCGCGCTTCGCACGGCGAATATTTAAAAAGATTTCACCCTCTGTCTCAGAGAGAGGAAATGAAAGAATGTTGGTTGGGTTGCTACGCTTTTTATATTCTTGATTCAAACGTTTTGCGAGCGTGTCAGCAATAAGAACGAGCGACAAGGCATACGATTGCCCAAGTATGGTTTTCTTAATTTTTTCAAAAGGCACGCTGGGAAGCGTGCCTTGTGTTGTGTGTGTAATATCAAAACTTGAACTTATTTTCGCCATTTTACTCGTTTGCCACGAACACTGTCTGAAAGCTTTCCTTCTTTAATGAGTTGCTCAAAGTCGCCGCGACGTTCGATTTTTCGGAGTGCGGTCGCACGTTGCATGTTTTTTGAAACAGGTCGTGATCGGTAACGGATTTTGCGCATTTTCTGAACAATCCCCGCTGAACGCATGCGTTGGGTAAACTTACGCAATACTGCGCTAGTGTTTTCGGTTCCTGTTTTTTCTACTTGTATGTTTGTTGCCATAACGGGGAAAACTGTATCATAGGTAGCATTAAAGTGCCAGTGGTTTGATTATGCATATATACAAAGACCCGCTGCATTCCTCTAAAGCATACAGCGGTCTTCTAGACCAAGGTCGAACCTTGGTCTAGAAGAATACACACAATTATAATTTTAACTACTAACCTTAACGTTAGTAGGCAGAAAGAAAATTTGGCCGTACACAAACCCCTGCACGCGAGCGGGTAGGGGTTTGTGTTGTGCGTGTTACGAAACTTTTAGCCGCTTGAGATAGCTTGCAAGGTTTGCAAGAGGCACTACTGCTTGTGAACGTGTGCGCATGTTCCGCACGATTGCAGTGTTTTCAAGTGCTTCTTTGTGTCCGATAATGATTGTGTAGGGGATTGCGTGCTTTTCTGCATTCTCTAGCTGTATTCCAATGCTGTCTATAGCAACTTGCTGACGAATAGGAATACCAGCTTCGCGAAGCCGCTCTATAACTGTAAAACTTTTTCTTTTTGCTTCAGGTCCAAGTTGTGCAAAGAAGAAACGAGGATTACGTTGTGTACGTCGTCGTGGTTTTGCACGCCCTTGGATTTCGTGTTCGATGATTGCACTTACCATCGGCAGAACGGTTCGGAAACTTCTTAGGGCAAGTGTATCGTGCCGTCCACCTCGTGCGAGAGTTACTGTACCTCCATTTTCTGTTGGAACACGAAGTTCAAAAATAGTGTGTTGCCAACAGTCAGTACTTCCTAGAATAGTTGGGTCAAGTTCGTAGGGAACTCCCATATTTTCTGTAAACTCAAGAACACTTCGCAGGTGCGCACGACTTTCGTCATTGAGATACTCCATAGAGTTTGGTGCACCGGCAACTATTTCATGATTCTTTTCTGAGAGTCGAGTGAATGCGCGCATAATGTTTCCATTTTGCATTTCTTCACGAGCATAGGTAGGCATGTCGTTAATATGTGTACGTAGATAACTCGTGAGGTCGCGCACAAAACGTACTGAAGATTCTTTGTCTCCAATGCTGTTTATGTGCATCACAGTATTGTTTAACCCACTATCACGAGCAATAGTCGCAAGTGTTGCAATCAGAACACCTTCAGTAATTGCAGAGCGACTTCCTGTAGCATACAAGCCGAGGGTCGATATCTTTGAATTATTATGTTCGAGTTGGTATGAAAAATTGGGAAGTTCGTCTCGATGCATTTTGTGTGAGACAAAACTCTTTGTCATTGCTGCAAGTTTTTTTTCTGTTTGAAGTGCAATAGTTGGTGTTGCAGACTGCTTTACCTTACGGTTGATTTTTCTTCCTTTAAACTTATGATCAACCGAATCGAATCCGTAAAACTCAATAGTGTCGAGTGCTCTATCGAGTAATTCTCCAGTGCTAGCACAGTTCGTGTGGGTGATAGTCAACATGGTTATTTTTCGTTATTACTTGTAATAGTGTAGGTGGTTTCCCCAGGGAGAACTTCTACTAAATTGAAAGGAAAGAGGCGAAGGTACGCACGGCCAACGATACGCTCAAACTCTAGTGGTCCCCAGTACCGTGAGTCGGCACTTGCTTTGCGATTGTCGCCGAGTACAAAGTATTCGTTGTCTCCAAGCTCCATGACGAGCTGTGATTCCTTGGTGTATGCATCGTCTACATACGGCTCGTCTAGAGTGAAGCCTTCAGGGAATTCAGTATTTCGTATGGTTACCGTGTTTCCATTGAGTTCTACTGTTTCTAAAGGAAGCCCAACGACACGTTTTATAAAGAACCGTGAAGGATTTTGAGGGAAGCGAAACACAACGACGTCTCCACGCGTTGGTTCTTCAAACTTGTACGTAAGCTGGTCGATAATAAGGTAGTGCCACGTATTAAAAGTGGGGAACATTGAAGTACCAGACACAATAAAAGGTTTCGCGACATACAACCGAATAGGAAGAACGATTATGAGTACCATGAGTGCAAAGAAAATAAGGCTCCGAGTTGAGCTCAGTGGCTTTTTTGGTGTATTCTCTGATGGAGTAGCTTCAACCTGTTCATACACTGATGAAGGATCGTGATGTAAATCAGCTGACATGCGAAACATTGTACTACAACTGTTTCTCTTGACGCAAAGTTAACTCTGTTTCAGAGCAAGTGTTTTCTTTTTAGTATCGCACGGTACACTTACAGACATGAAATGTATAATAGTTGGATTGGGTAATCCTGGAGAAGAGTACGAACACACACGACACAATGCTGGGCGACTTGCAGTAGCTGCTTTTGAAGAGACTCAGGAGTTTGGTGGGTTTGTTACTGATAAAAAAACAAAGAGTGAACTGAGTAAGGGGAGCGTTGGCAAACATACAGCAGTTATTTTGCAGCCAAACACGTTTATGAATAAATCGGGCAGTGCAGTGAAAGAATTGGTAACGAGTGCGAAAGCTGCAGAACGACTTATTGTAGTATACGACGATATCGACTTACCATTTGGAACTCTAAAGATAGCTTTTGGGAGAGGTAGTGGTGGACACAAGGGGATTGAGTCAATAATTCGTGCAGTAAAGACAAAAGATTTTGTACGTGTACGCATTGGTGTCGCACCAACAACACCGAGTGGAAAAATAAAAAAGCCAAGAGGAGAGAATAAGGTGCATGATTTTCTTTTAGGAGAATTTACGAAAAAAGAACAAGAGGCACTGAAGAAAATTTTTACCGCAACAAACGCAGCGCTTGAAAGTATTATTGTTGATGGGCGAGTGAAGGCGATGA
>DCYW01000020.1 GCA_002331185.1 Patescibacteria group bacterium UBA2100
ACTACAAAAATGCGAACAGATTCTCCAATTTGAGGTGCTGCAATAGCTACGCCAAATTTCTCACTTGCCAAGGCGTCTTTCATGTCTTGCATGATCCCTTGAATACGAGGCGTTTGTATTTCATCCTGAGAAACTTCTTTAGATACTGCACGCAGTATTTCGTTTCCATCATGAATAATCTCCTTCATACCAAGACTATAGCGCGATATCAGCCATAACAAAAGGGCTTAAATATGCGTAAGGTGGCTTAATGAAGCCACAATGAATGCCTCAATGAATTGAGGCATTCATTGTGGCTGGTTTTAGAGCATCCTTTCTGGGTCTACATCAACACTTCCTGAAGATGGGAGCGCTTTGAGGATGGATGTCAGTTTCACATCTGGCCACGAGCTGGTTTTTGTACGAATAAGTGCGTGAAGTTCGAGATGTGGTCCGCGAGGTATAAACCCTGCAAATACCCGCGGGTTATATTCTTGTGTCAACTCGACAAACTTTTGCATATTTTCAATAACCAGCGCACGCGTTCCATTGAAAGTCACTTTTATTAAATGAGTGTACGGCGGATAGTGCATTTTTTTCCGCAAGGTAAGTTCATCTTGCGCATATTCTGACAGGGAGCCAGTTTGTGCATATTTGAGCATTTGGTTATCAACTGAACTTGTCTCGATATATACGTGTTTGCGTGATCGTTCTTTTACTGCTGCAATAATTGCAAAAATCCTTTCCTCAATGCGAAAGTCAGGAATGCATAGAAGAGAGTCTATTGAACTCATTACACTACACGAAACTGCTTTTGTGATGTAGGGGAGCGTCATTTCGGTACCGATGAGAATCGCGCCTTCTGTCGCGTAAAATGAATCAGTTATTTTTTTAGCCTTCGCTGGAGTTGTTGCTGTATCACTAGTTAGCACCAAAAGTGGAGCTTCTGGGATATGCAAACGAATATACTCTTCTATACGTTCGATACCTATTCCGAGTGGAACAAGATCCCAGCTATTGCATTGCATGCATGTTTCGTGCGCATCTCGCGAGGTACCACACCGATGACATAGAAGTTCACGAGATTCGCCACGCTTATGCAACACAACGGGTGACTTGCAGTGCATACAGGTTACCGTTGTGTTGCAGTCGTTACATACTGTGTGTGAAGCAATTCCTCGACGTGCCGCAAATACAAACGAGTGTTCATTATTAGAACTGCATTCTTTTAGTGCCTCGATAGATTCATTCGTAAGCACGGGGAATTCTTTCTTTCTTTCTTTTGCGAGTGTGCGTGCAGTTTTTGCATCGATAATATGCGTTTTGCTACTCGTTCGTAGTTTTAAAGTATGTTCTTCGAGCTCGCGTACAAACCCACTCTCCATCTCTTTGTGCACTTTTAAACTGACTGTCGTTCCAGCATAGACGAGCGCGCTACGCATTTCTTGTGCAAGATACTCTAAAAGAATTCGTGCGTCAGCTCGCGGGCGGGCTTGTTGTTTGTAAGCAGACGACATTTCATTTTCTAAAATGAACATCGAAATGTCGTCTCGTGGGATGCTTGCAAACACTGGTGTCGCAATAATGAGCACCGGATGTGTTTCATCAAGAATTGCATTCCATGTTTCTTTTTGTTTCTTGGGGGACTGAGAACTTTCAAGAAGAAATGTATATTTTTCGATGCCCTTCTTATGGTATTCTTCGTAAAGTACACGAGCTTCACGAACGGTGGGAACGCAGAGAAAGAGGGAACCACCTCGTGCAAAGTTGCTGCGAATTATTGTTTTATATTTTTCTATCCGATCCTTGCGACTAAGTTGTAATGAGAGTTTTTCAAAACCTTTGCCTTCAATGCTTCTCAATTTTCTTTTCGTAGGATTACTCTCTTCGGCGTCTTTAAGAATAGCTGTTGGCACATAGCTTTGTATAACTATACCGATGGAAGTTGCATAGTATTCTGCTGTTGCGTGTGCTGCGCGAACAAATTCAGACGAAAATACATGAAGTTCTTTTTGCTTTCGAATCTTTCGCGTTTCGTATAGATTTGTTTTGAGTAGTGCCTTAATGGCCCGAGCGTCTTCTACTTTATGTACAAGCGCAGGAATCTCTTTCTTTCTTAGTGGTACATGTATAACACTGCCGACAGTGAAATCTTGTGGCGAGAAGTACGAAAGTTGTTCGAGACCTCCTTTTGCGATGGGTGTGACGTGTACTATGAACATAGTGCACATAGCATACCATGGGGGATATAATACTTGCGTTATACCATATATGATATACCATAACCGCATTAGGATTTGACATGGCATCAGACTCTCATAAGAAAATCGGACTCTTCATAAAGGAGCTTCGCCGCAAGCGAGGGCTCACGCAAAAAGCTTTTTCTGAAGCACTTGGCACTTCACAGTCAGCTGTGGCTCGTATGGAAAAAGGGGAACAAAACCTTTCATCTGCACAGTTGTTTAAAATAAGTGACGTCCTTCATCACCAAGTTGTCGGTATTAAAGAGAGTGTTGATTTCCAGATTGAAGGCGGAAAGAAACTACACGGTACTGCTGTTACGAATACTTCAAAAAATGGCGCACTTGCACTTATGTGTACAGCGCTTTTGAATAAAGCACCAACGACCATTCATGGTATACCACGAATTGAGGAAATCTATCGAATGATAGAGGTGTTTAAAAGTATTGGGGTACAGCTCGAGTCTGTAGATAGAACATCACTCAAAATAACTCCACCAAAAAACTTTAAACTTTCGAGTATTGATAAAGCGTCAGCAAAGAAGATGCGCTCAGTACTTATGCTTATTGGTCCAATGCTTCACAACAAGACTGAATTTACTCTTCCTCACGCTGGAGGGTGCAATATGGGTGACCGAACGATTGCGGCGCACCGTCATGCGCTCGAAGCACTTGGGCTAAAAGTTCGAACGTACGAGAACCACTACGCGTTTTCTCAAAAGAAACTAAAGCCTGCTGAAATTGTTATGTATGAGGCAAGTGATACTGCTGCTATAAATGCATTGATGACCGCAGCGCTTATTCCGGGCAAGACGGTTATTAAATACGCGCCACCAAACTATCAAGTGCAAGACGTATGCTTTTTGCTGAGACAATTTGGCGTACGTATTGATGGGGTTGGTACGACAACCTTGACCGTATACGGAGTAGAAGAAATCAATAAAGAAATTACACATTACAATAGTGAAGACCCGATAGAATCTATGATGTTTATCAGTGCTGCAGCGGTCACAAACTCGGAGCTTACCGTAAAGAGGTGCCCAGTAGACTTTCTTGAAGTAGAACTTTTAAAACTTTCGTACATGGGGCTCAAATTTGAGAAGAGTGATATGTACTTTGCCAAAAATGGAAAAACAAAATTAGTAGATATAACAATCTATCCATCAGAACTGAAAGCATCCGCTTTAAAGATCCATCCATTACCGTATCCTGGTTTAAACATCGATAATTTACCGTTTTTTGTTCCGATTGCTACTCAGGCAAAAGGAACAACGCTTATACATGATTGGGTATGGGAAGGACGTGCGATTTATTTCACTGAATTAAACCGTCTTGGGGCTGATGTGAAACTGGCTGATCCACACCGTGTTTTTGTCACAGGAAAAACTGAGCTTAAAAGTGCGCAAGTCGTATGCCCTCCCGCGTTGCGTCCCGCGGTTGTGGTGCTTATTGCCATGCTTGCAGCTGAAGGTACATCACTCCTGAGAAATGTGTACTCAATAGAGAGAGGATACGAACGAATTGCTGAACGACTTTCTGATATCGGTGCTCATATTGAAGTAGTTAGCGAGCTCTAGTTACGAGTTAAATTGATACTGAGAAGTATTGATCTGCCTCATTCACAAAGATTTTGTTTGAACGGCTTGGATCAGCTACTGCTTTGGGAGCAGACCCTGAATAGATTGGTTGGAAATTTTGAATACTACTTGCGCGTAAGTCGAGGGCAAAAACGTTTGCTTGTGTTGCGACAATTATTGCATCACTTCTGTCCCCGTACCAGAATACGTTTCGTATAGGTGAGGCCGACGAAAATACTGTACGGACAGTATCACCATCTTGGGTAAGAATACTTGTTCCTTCAACCCATACAAAAACATTTGCTCGATTTAATGGTTGGATACGAGTTGGTTCACGATATTGTGCTATCTCTTGTTCCGCACGAATACGGATTGGATCTGTGATGGTGCTGAGTATTTCACCATCAGTTTCTTCCAGTACCTGAAGTGGGACCACTGTAACTTTTGATCCCGCACTGATATCGAAATCTAGAATCCATGGCCACCTCTCTGATTGTGCAACAAGTACGTTGCGCGTACCTGGTTTGATACCAATAAATTCGCCAGAACCATTGTTTTGTATGCGACCAACGCGACGATTGTCAATAAAAACAATGCTGTTTGGAACAGCATTTGTAATTTCAAGCACACCACCTCGTACGAGATATGGCCCAGAGAATACATAACCAGCTTGACTGATGACACCAAACGCAAGAAAAAAGACGGCTACAACAATACCTCCAGCGAATATGTATTTCTTTCGTGGGTCATTCTTTATTTTCATATTCTCATTTAATCAATTTTTTGGACATTTGCAAAGGGATAAGGCGATCGCGTTGCGATCGCCTTATATATGTTGATGATGTTAGTGTTGATTCTTCTGAGTGATGAGTCCCCACTCATTTTTTCCGAAAACTTTTGACAATGTAAAAAGTGTCCCAGGAATATTTACAGAAACTTGAAGACATCCGTCGCTACATTCTCGGTACTTCAACTCAACCTCTTCATTTGCTTGAGGGATTGTGCACGATAAAGAGCCCAAAAGATCATTCTCCATACCTTCTATGCATGTACGTGCATTTTGAGAAAGAACTACTGAATCTATTGGCAATTTTGGATCTTTAGAGAATACGTTAAACATCATTTCCTCCTTTGGTCTGTTTCCACTATTGCACTCCCAATTCATCTTGGCAACCACATATTTGTAAAAGTGTTGGAAACAAGTACAATCACGGTACTTCTATGAAATTTGCAGTTACCCCAAAACTCGGCATTGATCTTGGCACTACGTACACACTCATTTATGTTCCTGGTAAGGGAGTTGTACTGCGCGAGCCATCTGTCGTTGCCATTTCAGAGCAAGAAAACAAGATTCTTGCAGTAGGAGATGAAGCGAAGGAAATGGTGGGACGTACGCCTGACGATATTGTTGCCTATCGCCCAATGAAAGATGGTGTTATTGCAGATTATCGGGTAACCGAAGCCATGTTGCGTTACTACATGCGTAAAGCTACAAGGTGGTGGAGCATATTTCGACCTGATGTTATGATTTCTGTCCCGGCTGGAGTTACTTCAGCTGAACGCCGTGCGGTTATTGAGGCAGCAGTGAAGGCTGGGGCTAAAACTGCACAGGTTGTCAAAGAGCCAATTTTGGCTGCAATCGGCGCAGGTATTCCTATTCATGAAGCACGGGGACATATGATTGTAGACATTGGAGGAGGTACAACTGATGTCGCGGTGATTTCACTTGGTGGCATTGTTGCTTCGACCTCAGTTAAATGTGCAGGAAATAGGATAGATGAAGCTATTACCGCACATATAAAGAAAACATTTAATCTTGCGATTGGTGATAAAAGTGCAGAAGATGTAAAAACTCAGATAGGTTCAGCCATTCCACTGGAGGATGAACTAACAATGACAGTGAAAGGACGTGATTATCTCACAGGACTTCCTCGTTCAGTTGAATTAAGTACAAATGAAATCGTCAAAGCGATTGGGCGTGAACTGCGTGAGATTGTGAAAGCAATTCGCGATGTTTTGCAAGACACACCACCTGAGTTAGCAGCTGACATTATTGATAACGGAATTACAATGTCTGGTGGTTCAAGTCAATTACGTAATTTACCAGAGCTCGTCTATCGTCGTACCGGAGTGAAGGCAACACTTACTGAAGATCCTTTGTATAGTGTTGCAAAAGGAACTGGAATTGCACTACAGCATTTAGATATATACAAAAAGGCGATTCTTTCTAAAAGGTAAGATGTATCCAGGGTACAGTGTATAATACCTGCATGGATTTTTCGAAGATACTCAATAGTACTGACATGCACCATGCGTATCTTTTTGAGGATACCGAGGGAACATTTAGTGGGCTGCAAAAATATGTACGCGACATGAAGGACGCACCAGAGATATATGTCCGTGATTTTGAGTCTCTGGGAATAGACGACAGCAGAGAGCTCATTCATTTGGCAAGTATGCGCTCGGTTGGTACGCAGCTATTTATATTTAGAGCCCGATCGTGTACGAGAGAAGCCCAAAATGCATTACTAAAATTATTTGAAGAACCGCCAGAACATACCCACTTCTTTCTTTGCGTTTCTAATGTGAGCGATATTCTACCTACTGTACGTTCGAGGGTTTTTACTGTTGAATCGCACACACATGAGCACGAAAAGAATTTTTTGGGAAAAGATTTTCTTAAAGCAACGCCCAAAGAGCGTATTTTACTTCTTGAACCGATAGTAAAGGAAAAAGATTCAAAGAGTGCGGCGCTGCTCCTTGACAGTATAGAGTATGAACTCTATACAAACCAAGTACACGTATCATACACTTCGGCAGCGCAGCATATTGTGAACGTACGCAAAGTTATGCAAGACAAAGGAGTATCGCTTAAGGTACTTATGGAAAGTGTTGCATTGGTGACACCACAACTTTCCTAAAAGGCAAAGTATTTGTATACTTAAGAGTATGTACGATTTTAAAACAATTGAACAAAAGATAGTAGAAGCAAAAGAATGGCTTCAAAAAGAATATCAGGGTCTTCGAACGGGACGGGCGACACCAACGTTGCTTGATTCTGTACACATCGAAAGCTACGGATCTCGCGTACCCCTCAATCAGGCAGCAAACATTGGTGTTGAAGATGCACGCACACTTCGCATTATTCCGTGGGACGTTTCTCAAATAAAGGAAATTGAAAAAGCAATTACGAATGCAAACTTTGGCGTTGGTATAGTGACTGATGAAAAAGGGGTGCGAATTTCTTTTCCAGAATTAACTTCAGAACGAAGGGTTTCACTTATTAAAATTGGTAAAGATAAGCTTGAAGATGCTCGACAAAGCCTTCGTGTTGCACGCGAGGACACATGGAATGATATTCAGTCGAAAGAAAAAGATGGAGAGTTAAGTGAAGATGATAAATTTCGCAATAAAGAAGAATTGCAAAAGCGTATTGATGACGCCAATGCATCACTTGAAACACTCTTTAAAAAGAAAGAGACTGAAATTCAACAATAAGGTATGTCATTTATTTTATTTGTTGCGATACTCGTTATCCTTATTGTTGTTCATGAGCTTGGTCATTTTTTGATGGCTAAGTTTTTTGGTATTCGTGTTGAAGAGTTTGGTATTGGATATCCACCTCGTGCTTTTACTATCGGTACATTTGGACACACTACCTACACTATCAATTGGCTACCATTTGGAGGATTTGTTCGCATATTCGGTGAACGACTTGACGAAGAATATACAGATATAGAGCGCAAGCAGGCGTTTATACATGCATCAAAAATAAAACAGGCGGCGGTTCTTTTTGCGGGTATTTTGTTTAATCTCGTGTTTGCTTGGTTCTTATTTACACTCACGCTTTTAATGGGAGCACCAACAGCAGTGGATGAATCAGAAGCAGCCGGGCTTGAGACACGTCTCATTGTAAGTTCTGTTGTCGTCGGCTCACCTGCTGAACGAGCAGGTTTGGTTGTTGGAGATCACATAATCGCAATCAAAACACCTGAGTCTACTCTCGAAACGCTCCTACCAACTCAGGCAGCTGCGTTTATTCAAGAACGCGCGGGTAAGCAAATCACAGTTTCGTACATACGTGATTCTGAAGCTCAGGAGATAGAGAATGTAATAGTAACACCAGCACACGGTGTATTAAGCGACACTCCAGGAACGCCGGCCGTGGGTATTTCTATGGCGCTCGTAGCTGACAAATCACTTTCCTTTTGGCAAGCAATTATAGGAGGATTTACCAGTACTCTCGTTGCATTGAAGACAGTTACTCTCGGCCTGGGAGCCTTTATTGTTTCAGCTGTAACAGGGAATGCTGATTGGGCTCAAATTGCTGGTCCAGTAGGTATTGCTGGATTAATTGGTGAGGCTTCTTCTATTGGAGTTGTGTATTTATTGTACTTTACCGCATTCATTTCTGTGAACCTTGCAGTGATAAATTTGATACCATTACCAGCACTCGATGGTGGACGTTTATTATTTGTATTCATCGAATCGCTAATACGACGACCGATAAACGAAAAGATAGGAACGGTCTTCAATGTTTTGGGATTCACACTACTCATTCTTTTGATGGTAGTCGTGACGTATAACGACATTGCACGGCTTTTTGTTTAGGAGTTTTTCTTGTACTATTAGTTAGTTGAGTACGTAGTTGTATAGTGATTTAAGAATATATATGAAAGAAAAAATAGAGAAAGAATCAAAATCAGAACTTGTTCAAGCCGAGGAACTTACTGCGGGGGATAAGGTCGCTATCATTTTAGGTGACATTGAAGATGATAGCGAAGGCAGTAAGGAAATTGTTGAAGGATTCATTATTAGCAATGAGAATGAGACTTTGACGATTGGGCCAGAGATGACATCATCATGGGGAGATTTGAGATTCATTAAGTACGCTGATATTTTGATTACCGATACGGGGGTTAGAACTATAGAGAGGTTAGATAAGGGTCGGGGGTAAAATTCATACTGGCTGAAGTACAAGGTGTAAACTTCATTTCAGCTATATTTTTTGGTAGTATTGCAACACCATGAATCACACACTTCGTCAGTCGCATCTTTTTACCAAGACACGCAAAGAAGCACCTGCAGACGAAGTTTCACGAAATGCTCAATTACTGATTCGAGCAGGGTACATCCATAAAGAAATGGCGGGAGTATATGCATACCTGCCCTTGGGTATTCGCGTTATTGAAAAACTGAAGGATATTGTACGCGAAGAAATGAACGGTATTGATGGGCAGGAGCTTATTATGACTAGCTTGCAACGTAAGGAGTTGTGGGAAAAGACAGACAGATGGAACGATCAGAATGTTGATGTATGGTTTAAATCGCACTTAGCTACTGGTGGTGAAGTTGGATTCGGTTGGTCACATGAAGAACCTATTGCCGATATGATGCGAAACTATATTTCAAGTTTTAGAGACTTACCCATTTACGTGTATCAATTTCAAACAAAATTGCGTAACGAATTAAGAGCCAAGAGTGGAATTATGCGTGGAAAGGAATTTGTTATGAAAGATATGTATTCGTTTTCACTTGGGAAGGACGACCACGATGTATTCTATGAGAATGCTACGCAGGCATATAAGCGTGTTTTTGATCGAATTGGAATTGGAGAGGACACGTTTGTAACCTTTGCCGCAGGGGGTGCATTTACACAGTTTAGTCATGAATTTCAGACAATTACCGAAGCAGGTGAAGATATTATTTATATAAATCGCGAGAAAAATATTGCTGTCAACGAGGAAGTGTTGAACGATGATACCTTGGCTGATTTGAAAGTAACAAAAGATGAGCTGAAAAAAGTTTCAACAGCTGAAGTGGGAAACATATTTAACTTTGGTACGCACAAGTGTGAAGAGCTTGGTCTTACATTTAAAGATAGCAAAGGGAAGAATGTACCAGTGTGGATGGGTTCATACGGTATCGGAATCACACGCCTCATGGGTGTGTTGGTTGAGAAATTTGCTGATTCAAAAGGATTGGTATGGCCTGATGCTGTTGCACCGTTCGATTATCATGTAATTGTGCTCGATAACGGAAATGAAGAAGTTCGCACAGATTCAGAACGTTTATTTAATGAGATGAAAGTTCGTGGCATGTCAGTCTTATATGATGATCGAGATGCACGCGCTGGGGAAAAATTTGCAGATGCTGATCTCATAGGAATCCCGAAAAGAATTATTGTGAGTGAAAAAACACTTGCCTCAGGTGAATACGAATTGCTCACACGATCTACTGGTGTATCAACATTTATACACGAACAAGAACTTCTAAGCGACTAAATATGTAGAGTATGGATCGCTTAAAGACATTAATTAAAAGTATACGTGACCGATTCTCAAGCCTCGTGTCTGACGATATAGGTATCGACTTAGGTACCGCCAATACGCTCGTCTATGTCAATGGAAGAGGGATTGTCATTAGCGAGCCTTCAATGGTAGCTCTCAATCAGAAAACAAGGCAGGTTGTTGCAGTTGGGGCAGACGCGAAGAAAATGCTTGGGAGAACACCATCGCATATTGTTGCAGTCCAACCACTTATTGATGGGGTAATCTCTGACTTTGAAGTAACTGAAGAAATGCTTAGTTACCTCATCCGTAAAGCGCAAAACGGAAAATCACGGCTATTGGGTCCTCGTGTTGTTGTCGGCGTACCCTCGGGCATCACTTCTGTTGAAGTGCGAGCAGTACAAGATGCGGCGCGCAACGCTGGAGCTCGTCAAGTTTTTATTGTCGAAGAACCAATGGCAGCAGCTATTGGTATTCGACTTCCTGTGCGTGACCCTTCTGGTTCAATGGTTATTGATATTGGCGGCGGAACCACTGACATAGGCATTGTATCTCTTGGTGGTTTAGTGAATGCAAAAAACGTACGCATCGCAGGGGACAAATTAAACGAGGATATTATCAATTACATTAGAAGTGAATTCAAAATACTTATTGGTGCAAAATCTGCAGAAGAATTAAAAATTGCAGTAGCTGCGATATTAGAAGAAGAGACACCAATTGAAGCAACTGTCCGCGGACGCGATCTTGTCACTGGACTACCACGAGAAATTACTATTACCGATGCTGATATACGAGAAGCTATAGCAAGCTCAGTAGATCAGTTGATAGACTCAGTGAAAGAAGTTCTTGAGACAGCACCCCCTGAAGTAGTATCAGATGTTATGCGAAGAGGAATTTATCTTGCTGGAGGAGGTGCGCTTATTCGAGGTCTCGCTGAACTGCTGACAGACCATCTTGGCGTACAGGTATATGTTTCAGACGATCCACTTACTGCTGTTGTTCGTGGTACTGGTATGATACTCGAGGATATAGATGCGTATGAAGAAGCACTTATAACACAAAGCCATGAACTTTCACCTACAGAATAGTCAGCATAATAGCGTTACAAAAAAGAAAGTATTTGTCGTTTTTGTCGTTCTCACCATCGTACTGTTCGGAACCAATTATCTAACACGAGGGAGTGTTGCGGATGTGGTGCGTACACCAGTACGGGCAATATTTAGTATAAACACTATAGTGGACAGTCTAATTGCATCTGTGCAACAAACGTTTGCTCGCACAACAACATTGCAAAAAAATCAGGAGAAATTAAAAGAACGGATCGCTGAGTTAGAATTATACGCACTTAATAATTTAGTACTTGTTGCGGAAAATGAAGAACTTCGAGCCCTATTGGGCGAGGAAAACACCGTACTAGATACTGGAACACTCGCTAATGTTTTGTCTCGAGGTGGCATGTATCCATATGGAACACTTATTATTTCTCGTGGCGTCGATACACAGTACTCAGTTGGTAGTTTAGTTTTTGGCAGGGGAGATATACTTATTGGGAAAATAGAAGAAATTGGAAACACGTATGCTACTGTTCGATTAGTGTCTGCACCGACTGAGAAAACAACCGTTCTCGTTGGCGCTGGCGAACGACTTACTGAACTAACAGTACAAGGTATTGGTAATGGAAATATGGTTGCAGAAGTTGCACGTGATGCTGATATTAAAAGTGGTGATCCGGTTATGTTGGCAAGTAGAGAAACAGTGATTCTAGGAACTGTTCAGGATATCGAGACAAAATCAATAGATGCTTTTCAACGCATTCGTGTTCGCACACCAATAAATCTACATACCGTGCGGTTTGTACGCGTACGCTAATATATGAAGTGCCTTCAAGCATTTTTGGTGGGGATATTCATTTCAGGAGTCATTGGTGGATTGTGGTGGCTGATGCTTGTAGCTGGGCTTTTCACCATTCTTGTCCGCAGATCATATTTCATTCTTAGCATTGGCGTGATCTTAGATTTGTGGTTTTCCTATAATGGCATTCCTGGTTTTTATACAGGATTCTTTCTCGTGATAACTATATTAGTTGAGTACTTTCGTAAGCATTTGTTTTGGACTTCGTAATTCTTAGGAAATAGTTTAATCTAACTATTATATGTTTTGGCTGAAACGAAAAAAATCTTCTAGAATAAAATACTCGAATATTGATCCTGATGAAGTTCTTTTAGACGCTTTTAACCTTCCTTCATTTGATACCAATCAATTTGAAGGAAGAGTTGAAAGGCCCATACAAAGAAACATACCGTTATTTGTTGGGAGTTTTGCAGCACTTATTTTTCTTACATTTTTATTTCAGACTTGGAATTTGCAAATTGTACGAGGTGAAGCGCTTGCCCTTTTATCTCAACAAAATCGGTTAGACCAGGAAGTGCTGTTTGCAGAGCGTGGAGTAATTTTTGATAGATTTGGACGTGAGCTTGCGTGGAACACACCTCCTGAGTTTATAGAAGACCCAAAAACTTACGATATGTTTTCGTTGCGTTCATATACAAAACAGGAAGGATTCGCACATATTCTAGGGTTCGTAGGATATCCTGAGAAGGACTCGAGTGGATTTTGGTGGCGTACAGACTATGTGGGTAAGGCTGGGGTAGAAAGCAGTCTTAACGAGACTTTGAAGGGCGAAAATGGAGTACGTATCATAGAAGTAGATGCTCTTAATAATATTCAATCCCAAAATATCATACGTCCTCCGGTCGATGGTGAAAACGTTGTTCTTAGTATTGACAAAGATGTCCAAGCGGCTCTCTATACAGCAATAAAGGAAGGTGCACAACGTGCAGGTTTCATTGCTGCTTCAAGCGTGATTCTCGATGTAAAAACTGGTGAAGTTGTTGCAATTACGAGCTATCCAGAATATTCGTCACAGGTAATGACAGATGGTGCACCTAAAGAAATTATACAATCGTATACAACTGGCGTAGGCAAACCATTTTTAAATCGCGCGATTACAGGTGAGTACACGCCTGGCTCGATAGTAAAACCATACATAGCAGCAGCTGCACTGTCTGAAGGGCTTGTTACTGCTAATACATCTTTTTTATCAACGGGGGAAATCCGTATACCAAACCCCTACTCCCCAGATAACGATTCTATTTTTCGTGACTGGAAGGCTCATGGATGGGTAAATGTTATTGAAGCATTAGCTGTTTCGTCGAACGTATATTTTTATACGGTTGGCGGCGGTTACGAAGGGCAAGAAGGACTGGGTATCGAAAAACTTGCAGCATACGCAACACGATTTGGTTTCGGACAGCCTACTGGTATTGATTTTGGTTCTGAAGCAATAGGTGTTGTACCAACACCCATGTGGAAGGAAGAGGTATTCGGGAGCAATAATCCATGGCGTTTGGGAAATACATTCCATACTTCAATTGGACAATTTGGTTTTCTTGTCACACCAATACAAGCTGTTCGCTATATAGCAGCTATTGCTAATGGAGGTGAACTTTTGGTACCGCATGTTACAAAAAATGCCGCTATCATACAAAGGTCTGTTGGTATAGACGATCAGTATTTGGAAATTGTGCGAGCTGGGATGCGTAAGGCTGTAGAATCAGGAACTTCTCTAGCTGTGAATGTCCCCGGCATTCGAATTGCTAGTAAAACAGGAACTGCACAACTTGGTGTACGGAATGAATCTATGAATTCTTGGGTCGTTGGTTTTTGGCCCTCTGACAATCCACGTTTTGCATTTGCAACGGTATTAGAAAAAGCACCAGCTGGAACTTTGCAAGGTGCAGCTCCTGCAATGCGCAGTTTCTTTGAATGGTTAGTGAGTGAGCAAGTCGAATATACAAACGGAAATTATCCAAGTAAAGAGATACAAGAGTAACCCTTTTGTTTTTTAATCTGCTCCAGTATACTAACGCCATTATGAATCAGGAAAACGATCAATACGTAACACAGGAGAAGTTTGAAGAACTCACAAAAGAACTCGATCATTTGCGTTCAACACGGCGACGGGAGATTGCGGAACAACTCGAGTATGCACGTTCTCTTGGGGACTTATCAGAAAATGCAGAGTATCAAGAAGCGCGAGAATTACAAGGTGCAACTGAAGGTAGAATTAAGCAACTTGAATCTATACTTACAACAGCTCAAATTTTGGATAAATCTTCAAAAAGTAACGAGATTCACATAGGTTCAAAAGTAACCATTGTTAAAGTTGGTGAAAAAGATGAGAGGGAATACGAAATTGTTGGATCAGTCGAGGCGAACATGCGTGAACGCAAAATATCTCATATGTCACCACTGGGGATGGCGATGGTTGGTAAGAAAAAAGGAGACTCGTTTGATTTAGAAACACCCAACGGTATTGCTAAGTACAAAATCATAAAGATTTCCTAAAGCATCAAAAACATCTCCCGCAGGATTTTTTAGAGTTCTATTGCTGTATATTTGTTTTTAAGTAGAATGATGTGCATATGTCATCAATAGAAGAGATACGAGAGGAACGACTTAGAAAAATAAAGGTACTTGAGGAAAAAGGAATATCTGCATATTCAGATATGTCACTTAGAGATAGTACTATCAAATCTTTTCTAAATAAGTTTAGTGAGTTAGAAAATGAAGGGGTTAATGTAATTCTTGCAGGAAGAGTGATGACACTACGTCAGCATGGAGGGCTGGTCTTTCTAGATTTGTTCGATGGGACTGCTCGAGTCCAGATCATGCTCAAAAAGGAGGATTTAGGAAAGGAATCATTTGAATTATTTAACGATGTTATCGATACTGGCGATTTTGTTGAATTTACTGGAATTGCTTTCACAACTAAACGAGGGGCTCAGAGTTTGCAGGCAAGTAGTTGGGCTATACTCACAAAAAGTCTTCAACAAATTCCCGATGAATGGTATGGAATCAAGGATGAGGACGATAGGTTTAGAAAGCGTTACTTAGATATATTACTTAATGAAGAGGTTTCTCAAATAGTTAAATTGCGCTCGAAATTTTGGAATACCATGCGCTCTTTTCTTCTTGAGCGAGACTTCATTGAAGTGGATACTCCGGTACTTGAGAATACAACAGGAGGAGCTGAGGCACGTCCATTTGTAACACACCACAATGCATTAGATATTGATGTATATCTGCGGATATCTGCAGGAGAACTTTGGCAAAAAAGATTAATGGTTGCAGGTATCCCGAAGACTTTTGAAATTGGTCGCATTTTTAGAAATGAAGGAATGTCGAATGAACATTTGCAAGACTACGCACAACTAGAATTTTATTCTGCATACACAAGTTTTTCTGAAGGTATGAAGATGGTACAGGAATTGTATCGAAAGATAGTTCTAGATGTATTTGGAACTAGCGAATTTGAGATTAAAGGTCACAAAATAGATTTTGCAAAAAAATGGGCAGTGTATGATTTCAGCGAAATAATAACAGAGCGCTTTGGCATTGATCCTCGTACTGAAATTTCAAGTAAGACAGGGGAGAGGATTACAGAAACGGAGTTAAAAGAAATATGCGCCATTGCAGGAGTAACTTGCGAAGGCGATGCATTTAACATAACCAGAACTATAGATATTTTGTGGAAATCTATTCGTAAAGAATTCATAGGTCCAGGATTCCTCATAGGGGTGCCTGTTTCTATGGAACCATTAGCGAAGCGTTCAAAAGAGAACTCTGATGTCGTGGAGAGGTTTCAGGTTATTCTTGCAGGTAGTGAGATGGGCAAGGGCTTTAATGAATTAAACGACCCATTAGATCAGAACCAAAGATTTGAACAGCAGCAGAAGATGCGAGAGGCAGGAGATGATGAAGCACAAATGGCAGATTCAGATTATGTTGAGGCACTTGAATACGGCATGCCCCCAACCTTTGGGTTCGGTGTATCGGAAAGATTATTGAGCTTCCTGCTAGATAAGAATATTAGAGAAACACAATTGTTTCCTTTGATGAAACCAAGAGATAAAAACTAGAAGGAAGCATACGAAAAAACCGGCTGCATGTGTAGCCGGTTTTTTCGTATGTACTTAATGTGGATAAGTAACAACATAGAGTGGAACAAAGTGTAGTAAAATATGATGGAAGTGGGAAAGAGTGGGAAATAGGAAATTATATAAACTTTATGCTTCTCGGCGAATATACACATACACTCGACGATAAGAAACGGCTCATGTTGCCTAAGAAGTTTAAAGATACTCTCGGAAAGAAATTAGTAATAACTCGAGGGCTCGATAATTGCTTATTTGTTTACTCCGATAAGGAATGGGCCAGCATTGCAAAGCGTCTACGAGAACTCAGTTTTGCTCAAGCTGATACCAGAGGATTTAACCGTTTTATGTTCTCCGGAGCTGCTGAGGTAACACTCGATAGCACAGGAAGAATATTGGTTCCAGAGCATCTTAAAAAGTTTGCTGCACTCAAGACTAAAGTTGTTTTGGCTGGGGTGTCAGATAGGGTCGAAATTTGGGATGAAAAGCGATGGGCAGCGTACCAAGAAAGAATTGAAAAGCAGGGAGACGCCATGGCAGAGAAGTTGGGCGAAATAGGAGTTTTATAAGGTAATTAAGTAAGACATACATACTCGAAGTTGTTTACATCGAGTTGCTGGAGGATTTTCCATAGTCATGCGCACTCAAAATTATGCAATCCTCCAGCGGCTCGACGTCGACAAACACAATCACCCGACACGTACCTGTTCTTTTACAAGAAGTACTCGAAGTACTTAATATACAAGAGGATGATGTAGTGCTTGATGCCACGCTCGGTGGTGGTGGGCACGCAAAAGCATTTACGCAACATCTTGGGAAATCTGGTCATTTGATTGGGTTTGATGTTGATAGTGGTGCTTTGGCCCGAGCACGAGGACAGCTCTCGGATGTTAAGCCACAAGTTACGTTAATTCACGATAACTTCCGAAGTGTTTCTGCGAAGTTATCAGAGTATGGAATTCAGGGAATTGACAAAGCACTTTTCGATCTTGGTTGGAGTAGTGATCAGTTAGAGGTTTCAGGACGAGGCTTCAGCTTTGAGCGTGAAGAACTGCTCCAGATGACTCTCAGCGATTCTGTAACCGAAGAGACACTTACGGCACTGGAAATCATAAATACGTGGCAAGAGGAAAGTATTGCGGACATTCTCTATGGTTGGGGAGGTGAACGCTTTTCACGTCGCATTGCACGAGCAATCGTTGCAGCGAGAAAAGAATCGCCAATAGAAACAACTTCGCAGCTTGTGGAAATTGTTACTCGGGCAGTCCCAGCAGCACAGCGTCGTGGAAAGAGAAATCCAGCGACAAAAACATTTCAAGCACTTCGAATAGCAGTGAATGATGAATTGGGAGCACTTAAAGACACACTTCAAGCGCTCCCACACATTATTCATGACAGGGCAGTGGTTGCATTTCTAACATTCCACAGTCTTGAGGATAAAGTAGTAAAGGAGACGTTCCGTACTTGGGCCAAAGAAGGTATCGGATCAATGGTTACAAAGAAGCCAATTTCTCCAAGTGCATTAGAAGTTAGACAAAATCCGCGCTCACGTAGCGCAAAACTTCGAGCATTTACATTCACACACTATGCAAAAGATAATTAGTAAAAAGAAAATACGAACAGTAGCAGCAGTGTTGTATGTTGTAGAACAACGAGCAGTGACATTATTATTGGTCGCGTTAGTCATTCTTGTATTTTCATATATATATTTTCTTGGAAGTGCGGTGGTATATGTGGTGGAGAGAAAAGAGGTACAACGAACAATAGCAAATGTAAGTTCACGTATCGCTACGTTAGAGGTGGAGTACTTTAAACAGAAAAGTATCGTTACAGAAAGTCTTGCTGAAGAAATGGACTTCAAACCTATTGCACAAAAAGATTTTGTAGATAGAACAAGATATCTTGGCCGTGCAGGTGTACAATAGCGTGTACAATGGCGACTACACAAAATAGAAATAATTTTAAAATGAGAACCCGTGTCATTCTAGGCGCGGTTCTTTTTGTTGCTATCCTTCTTGTTATACGGTTATATTTTTTACAAATAGTACACGGCAGCAAATATCGGATAGAGGCAAGTGATCAATATGTGAGTACTTCTGCGGGATTCTATGACAGGGGGGATATCTTCTTTGTTGGAAAGAATAATTTGCAGGTACGAGGAGCGACTATAAAAACCGGCTTTCTTCTTGCTATAAAACCAATCGATATTGTCGATGCCGAGCAAGTGTATTCAGTGCTTGAGCCTTACCTCAAAATAGATAAGGAAACTTTTATGATGAGGGCCACAAAGGACGACGACCCGTATGAAGAGGTAGCATCACGTTTAAATGAATCCTCGGCTGCAGCAATACGAGCAGAAAATTTGGACGGAGTATTATTACTTCCCGATCGTTGGCGCTATTACCCAAGTGGTTCTCTCGCAGCTCACATACTTGGTTTTGTAGCATATGATGGGGCAGAACTAAATGGACGGTATGGTCTTGAGAGGTATTTCGACGATGTGCTTGCGCGTGGATCAGCTAGTTTGTATATAAATTTTTTTGCTGAACTCTTTACAAACATTCGGGATATAGTATTTGTCCCAGTAAATAAGCGGGAAGGAGATATCATTACAACTCTTGAACCAGAAGTGCAAGTACAACTTGAACGTGTTCTCGCACGAATGAAAGAGAAATGGAATTCACAGTTTACTGCAGGAATTGTCATTGACCCACAAACTGGTGCAGTGCGCGCACTCGCAGTAAATCCTACCTTTGATTTAAATAATTTTGGAAACGCAGAAACCGCTGATTTTGCAAATCCACTCATTGAGCGCGTGTATGAAATGGGTTCTATTATGAAGCCGCTTACGTTAGCTGCTGGGCTTGATTCGGGCGCTGTGACACCTGAGAGTACTTACAATGATAGTGGATCAATAGACTTAGACACATATACTATTTCGAACTTTGATGGCCGGGCACGCGGTATAGTAAAAATGCAAGAAATTCTTTCACAATCATTAAACACTGGTGTAGCTTATATTGTTAATAAAATGGGGAAGGATGAGTTCAGACGATATATGTACCGTTATGGGGTTAATGAAGAAACAGGTATTGATTTGCCTAATGAAGCCAATAATCTGACTGAGAATTTAAATAGCCCGCGTGACGTTGAGTATGCAACTGCTAGCTTTGGACAGGGGATAGCTCTAACTCCAATTACTATGGTCCGTGCACTTTCTATTTTGCCGGATGGGTATATTGAACAACCGTACATAGTATCCGCTATACAACCAACGAGTGGACTGAGGCACAATATAGATTATTCTGACACACGTGAGCAAATTTTGGATCCTGAAACAACAGAGGAGATAACTCGTATGCTCGTGAAAGTATTTGATGAAGCACTGTTGGGAGGAGATCTAAAAAACGAACGCTATAGTATCGCAGCAAAAACAGGAACTGCACAAATTCCCTCACCTGATGGTGGATATTATGATGATAGATATCTTCATTCATTTTTTGGTTACTTCCCAGCATTTGATGCGAAGTATTTGGT
>DCYW01000004.1 GCA_002331185.1 Patescibacteria group bacterium UBA2100
ATATATAGATATATGGACATCGGATGTCCATATATTGGTGCGTATAGTGTATAGGGAGTGAAAACGTAATACTACAATGGTGCATACATTGACAATATTAAAATCCGTGTTATTTTTAATACCAAGCTTTTGAAACTCGTGTAGGGCTCAACGGCTGCAGACGATTGGTTATAAGGAGCTACGTTTGATTACTACCTGCACAGCCCGAAACGAGTATTCGTTTCCTAAAAAAATATAATATGCATACAGCACACAACCGACCGAGTCGGGGTAAATCTGGCGTGAGTAAACGCCGCACATTTAGTAAGTCGGGGTCATCACCCCGAGGTAAATTCCAAGGAGGCCGATCAAGCCGAGGTGGTTCTCGTGGCGGGTACCGAAGCGGCGGCAGTCGAAGTGGTAGTAGAGGCGCACGCAAAATGCCTACCTTTAATCCATCTCGATTCATTAACACAAACCCTGTTGATATTGTCGAAGAAGTATACGTTCCAAAGAATACGTTCAATACATTTGGTCTCAATGCAAAACTTTCTGCAACCGTTGCAGCGATGGGTCTTACAACACCAACACCAATTCAGGATCAAATTATTCCTGAGATTCTCGCTGGACATGATGTTATCGGGCTAGCTGAAACTGGTACTGGTAAAACAGCAGCGTTCCTACTCCCCCTTATCGAAAAGACACTTAAAGAACAAAATCGCCAAACACTTATTCTGACACCGACGCGCGAACTCGCGATTCAGATTGAAGATGAACTCCGAAAACTTTCAAACGGGTTCCGCATCTTTTCTGTTACCTGCGTAGGTGGTGTGAACATTCGTCCTCAAATAAATGCGCTGCGCCGTACCAACCATTTTGTTATCGGTACACCAGGACGTGTACTCGACCTGATAAAACGTGATTCATTCAAACCAGAGAATGTATCGACTGTTATCCTTGACGAAGCAGACAGAATGCTCGATATGGGATTCATAAATGACATTCGTTCTATTGTTTCATCTACTCCGAAAGACAGAGAAACACTTTTTTTCTCAGCAACTATGGCTGGAGATACTACTAAACTGGTAAAAGAATTCCTAAAGGACCCAGTTACTGTTTCAGTAAAAAAGAAAGATGTAACCAACAGTATCGAACAAGATATTGTTCCCTACGAACAACATACTAAATTCGATACGCTTGTTTCCCTACTACAGGATCCAGAAATGCGCCGAATTATCATCTTCGGTGCTATGAAGCACAGTGTAAAAAACTTAGCAGATGAACTTTCAAGAAAGGGGGTTGAAGCAGACTCTATCCATGGAAACAAAAGTCACGTACAACGACAACGTGCACTCAAAAAGTTTAAAAGTGGTAACGCTCGTGTATTAGTTGCAACAGACGTTGCAGCTCGAGGTATTCACGTAGACAACGTATCGCACGTTATTAACTACGACTTACCAAATACATTCGATGACTACGTACACCGAATTGGACGTACTGGTCGGGGTGACAAACGAGGAAAAGCACTCACATTTATACCAACCAAAGGTTCGCGATAATCTTATCGTAACCTCATACTAGAAAAGGAGTGGCTCTGCCACTCCTTTTCTAGTACTCATTAATATTCACTTTCTTTCCCTATCTGATTCATATACATAGCCCTTACTGTCTTAAGACTCAGATACAACGCTATCAAAAACAACACTACGAGTACTTCGCGTACCGCAAACTCAAGCCAGCTACTCATTTCAAACTGGTTAATTGCAGCACTTTCTATAACAACAACAGCAATTCCAGCAATAAGCGCATCGTACGCCATAACCCATCTCTTAGATGGATTCGTAAGGGCAGCGAAAACAATAATCACAACAACTGCGAATACTTGTATAAGTGGATTAAAAGGTAGGAGGTCTGGGAAAAATGGCAACGCAAGCAACCACACCGCCGAAGCAAGCACAAATAACAACCGTACCGGATCACCATAGTAATGGTTAATCTGACCAACACCAGATACTCCTCCCCTATACTTGTCATAATCAAGCCAGTTCATATATTTTTAGCATACAACGCTATAAATCAATGTCGAGCTTTTTGAGCGAAATCTATGCTTTTGGTATTTCAAACCAGAATGTACTCCCTTTACCCTTTCCGTCTGATTCTACTCCTATTTTCCCCCTGTGTTTCTTAATTATATTTTTTGACATCGCTAATCCAAGCCCAACACCTTCAGTGTCTACCTTCTTTGCTTCATCACTTCTATAAAATTTCAAGAACACGTTCTTCTTTTCTTTCGGAAGAATTCCGATGCCGGTGTCTTTGACTGCAAAGCGTACTTTTCTTCCTTTATAGTTAATAGCTATTACCACAGATCCTCCTTCTGGCGTGTAACTAACCGCATTCTCGATAAATACTTCAATCACAGACGTGATACGTCGAATATCGGCCAACACAAATACAGTATCTGGCGCATCAATAGTTATCTTCACTTTCTTCTCCCCAATAATTGGGGTAAGTCTTGTAACTGCATTTTCTGCAAGCACTTTTAAATCAATCTCTTCTTTTGTGTACGCATAATTTGTAGCATTTTCATCTGTACTCTCAAAGAGAATGTTTGTTAACTCTATAAGGCGATTTGATGACTTATGTATGTGTTCAGCAATATCACGTACTTCAGGATTTATATTCTTATCATCGAGCAGCGTGCGTACACCCCAACTAATTTGTGTGAGCGGTGTACGCAATTTATGTGTTGCGACCGTAATAAATTCATATTTCACTCGCTCATTCTCAATAAGCTGTTTCCAAAACAGTCGTGCAATAAAGAATGAAACAGCAGCAGTCAGGATTGGTATTGTCCACACCTGGACCCATGGAAACGTTTCTACGAATATATTGTTTAGGAGTATAAGCGCCATCAA
>DCYW01000016.1 GCA_002331185.1 Patescibacteria group bacterium UBA2100
ACGGCTACTCATATACTCTACTTGCTTGAATTTTACTGATTCCCGTTCTGCACTCACTGCTTCGACTTCACGTTGGCTTGAGGCAATAGCGAGTTGTCGATACGCTGCAATCTCATCTGCTGCAATCGGTGAATTATCAAGATGAGCCATGAGTATGCGGTGCACAATCATATCGGGATAGCGACGAATAGGAGAAGTAAAGTGTGTGTAATGTTTAAAACCAAGTGAGAAGTGTCCGATGTTCTTGTCGCTATATACTGCCTTTGCCATTGAGCGCAGCGTTGCCATTTGTACCACTGCTTCCTCAGGAGTTCCCTTAATATCTCGCATAAGTTGCGCAAGATCGCGAGCTTCTATTTGCTGTGGATCTTTTTTGCTTAGATGCTCGTGTCCAAGTGCACGCAAGAATACTGCTAGTTCTGCTAGTTTGTCTGATTTAGGTAAGTCGTGAATACGGTATACGAACATAGAAGCGGATGGGTTCTTTCCTTTACAGTGTTCTGCAATATGTTTTGCAACACGACGATTGGCGAGCAACATAAACTCCTCAATGAGTTTCATCGTATTGAGCTTTTCTTTTAAGTACGCTTTTAGCGGCTTTCCGTTTTCGTCAAGTTCAAATTGAATTTCATCGCTCTCAAATTCGATTGCTCCCGCATCGACTCGCTCTGTGCGTAGAATGCTCGATAGGTTCCAAAGCGTTTTTAAGTCTTCATCGTACGGAGTAAGAGGGGTACCTGTTGTGTTGTCGAGCACATCTTGTGCTGTCCTGTAGGTAAAGCGTTTGTCTGAATTTATAAGAGTTTTTGCAAACATTTGATTTACGACGCGGGCGTTTTTATCAAGTTCAAAAATTGCGGAAAACGCTCGCTTATCTTCATTTGGATTGAGGCTGCAAAGATCATTTGAAATAACTTCAGGAAGCATAGGAATCGTTCTGTCTACAAGATATACCGAAGTACCTCGCTTTCGCGCCTCATCATCAAGCTTTGTTCCTGGGCGAACAAAGTGTGTGACATCAGCAATGTGAATACCTATCTCATAGTTACCGTTTGGCAGTTCGCGTATTGAAAGCGCATCATCAAAATCTTTTGCATCATGTGGGTCGATGGTAAAAGTAGGTACATCACGAAAATCCTTTCGCCACTCCATTTCTTCTTTTGTAACTTCCCGCTCACTTAGTAGTGCTTGTGCTTCAGCTTCTACTTCGCTAGGGAATCCACTTACAAAACCACGTTCAAGCAAAATCGCTTTCATTTCAGTTTCGTGTTCGCCTGACTCACCAATAACTTCAATAATACGAGCTTTCGGTAACTCGTCTGCACGTTCCCACGATGTCATCTCAATAAGTACTTTATGTCCTGCATGAATATTATCTGGTACGTCTTTTAATATGAAAGGAGAGTACACACGTTGATTGTCAGGCTTGAGCATCCACACACCTTTTTCTTTAGTTACTTCGCCAACAAATTGATACTGCGCACGCTCTAGTACTGTAACTACTTTACCGCTACTGCGTTTATCACGTGGAGTTGGTGGAAGCATTGTGATTTCGACGGTGTCACCGTTTAGGGCAGTATTAAGATTTGTATTGTGTATATAGACATCTTCCTCTAAATCTTCATGCATAAAAAAACCGAAGCCACTTTTTGTGACGCTAATAATTCCACGTAATAGGCTCTCATCTTCACGAGTAGTCTTGTTTGTTTTTTCTTTATGTTGCATAACCTTCTATCAACAGTAAAAACTGATGTGCGTATGATACCATCATCACTAGTTGATCTTTGCTTTTCGTTACTGGAAAGTGATGGGCGCTCCCTTATTATTAGGGGGCGTCTAATAATATCTGCGTTTGATGCACTAGATATACCATTAAGTCGCATAAATTGCACTGAAAACAAGAACGGATAGTTTTTGAGTGGAAAGTGAGTATAAAAGAATATTCAGCAAAACTTACTCCACGTATAGACATTAAAGGATATTTTGTTATAGTTGCGCTCATTCATTCATTGAAGATATGTTAAAAATACGATTACAACGAATTGGTAGAAAAAATGACCCCTCATTCCGTGTGGTGGTTACTGAACATACTCGTGGTCCTAAGAGCGAAAAACATGTAGATCGTGTAGGGTTCTACAACCCAAAAACAAAAGAGCAGAAGCTTGATGAAGTGCGCATTAAGCATTGGATAGAAAATGGAGCGCAGGCAAGTGGCACAGTACACAACATGCTTATAAAAGCTGGAATCATTAAGGCTGACACAATCAACGTGTTGCCTCAAAAATCACCAGTTGTTAAGGAACAAGCTGAAGAAGAAAAGAAAGAAGAAGCAGCGCCTGCCGAAGAAGGAGCCCAAGCACCTGCTGAAGATACAGCTGAAGCAGCTCCAGAAGAAGCTAATCCGCCAGCTGGCGGAGAAGAGGCAGAGACTCCTGTCGAAGAAGAAGCTTCTGCTGAAGAAGAAAAGAAGGAAGAAGCGTAAGCAATGGTCGTCCCGTTGACTTACCGCAATTGCATGCAATAATGCGTATGCTGTTTTAACTACAGCACATTTTTAAAAATATAATCCAGATATTCATGGAACAGGATCAAGATTTTCTTGAGTTTGCAGTAAAGGCGTTGGTAGACAACCCCGCAGACGTTAAAGTAAACCGAACGGTAGACGAAATGGGTGTTCTTTTAACACTCGATGTACACAAGGACGATATGGGAAAGATTATCGGGCGCGCAGGTAACACTGCTAAAGCACTTCGAACACTTCTACGTGTTGTAGGGATGAAGAATGATGCTCGCGTAAACCTAAAGATTAACGAGCCAGAAGGAGGGGAGCCACGTGAACGACGTGAAGAAGCTCCAGCTGCACAAGACGAAGTTGTTGCAGAAACTCCAGAACAAGCTGTTGCAAAAAAGGACGAGATGTCAGCAGAAGAGAAGAGTGCTGCTTCAAAGTCAGTTGACGAAGCAATGGAAGACCTCGGACTTTAATTTTGTACTAAAGAAATATAAAACGCCGCGACCAACGCGGCGTTTTGTGTTATAAACCTACATACTACCTATGACACATTTTCATATAATCACATTGTTTCCAGAATCAATCGAGGGGTACTTTAATACCTCGATGCTTAAACGCGCACAACGCGATAAGAAAATTAAGGTCTCGTACTATAATCCTCGCGACTTTACGAAAGATAAACATAAACGGATTGACCAAAAACCGTACGGGGGTGGTCCAGGGATGGTACTTGAAGCCGA
>DCYW01000037.1:0-7282 GCA_002331185.1 Patescibacteria group bacterium UBA2100
AAAAACGCTAGTCTCTCAATGAGACACCTGCTATGATTCCAAGGTGAAAAAACTAAAAGTACTAACGTGGAATCTTGGCTACGGTGCAATGGGTGCTGAAGCCGATATTTCGTTTGAAGGTGGTCGTAAATTTATCCCCTCTTCTGATATAGCTGTAAAAGAAAATATCGCCGGCATAAAAAAAATACTGACCAAAACACAAGCAGATGTCTACCTTCTTCAAGAGCTTTCTGCTGGCAGCTTGTTGAACCGATGGAACAACATCAGAAAAGAAGTGCATGAAACACTACCTTGCCACACCTCGTCTCGTGTTTCTAACTTTCAACTCCCACTCTTTTTCGATTTTTTGAAAAATGAGCACGGCATGGGTACGTTTGTGAAAGATTCTTTTAATGTATTGAAAAAACAAATTCGCCCATTTAAAGTAAGCGAGTATTACTACAAGATAATTCCACGTCTCGATTTTGCGCTCACTACCTTTGTAGAAACGCCAAGCGGAAAAACTATTGCATTTGTTAACACGCATCTTTCCTCTTTTGATGAAAAAGGAGTGTTGCGCATGTCGCAATTCCTAGACCTTATGACGTACATAAAGAAACTAGCTAAAGAGGGTCACTCAGTCATCGCTGGTGCCGATTGGAACCTCCACGCTGGAAAATTTCACTTTTTTGGGAAAGACGAAGCACAATACGAGAAATATAACCACGATTTCCCGTATCACTTACTTACTAACGGATGGACTGCTCATTTTCCTAACGACGTACCTACACTACGAGCCGCAAATCGCCCCTATATAGAAGGAAAATCTACAACTGCAACAGTGGATGGTTTTATTTGTTCGCCTGACATTACTGTTGAATGTGTAAACACGCTTGATTTAGGATTTAAACATTCAGACCACAACCCAGTTGAGATTGTTTTATCTTGCTAGATACCAAAGAGGTTTACCAGTGCATATCCTACTCCAAACGAAATAGCTGCTGCTGCACCACCAATAGTAAGGTTGCGAATGGTTGTTACAATCTTGTTTTCATTCAGTACTGCACCAGTAATATATCCAACGACACCAAACGCTATCATTGTTGTGACTACAGATACCTGTATCGCCTTGCTAGCAAATGCTGGAATGATGTAAGCAACGACAAACGGTAGTAGTGGAATAAGACCAATAATGACGAAAGAGAGAAATGTCACTATCCCTTTACGCACTGGGTGCTTCTCGTGTATCTTTCGATGTTCTGGATCTTCTGAAACCGCAGCTAAATAACTAGATGCCCCCATAGAAAACGCGTCAGCAAAAACATTCGCAAACCCCATAATAAGAATGATACCGACTGGAAGCGATGCGCCAATAGACCCAGTAACAATAGCAAACGTCGTCACAAGACCATCCATACTACCGTACACAAATTCTGGTAAGTACGACTGTCGTTTCTTCTTTCGTAAAAGGATTTCAAACATAGTGTATGTATATACGTTTCTAAATTATTTCTCTTTTTTCAAGCACGCCTGTACGAATTCTGTAAACAGTGGACTTGGTGCCAAAGGGCGTGCCTGAAGCTCAGGGTGAAACTGTGTTCCAAGGAAAAACGGGTGTTCCGCCTTAGGAAGTTCAATGATCTCCATAAGCCTCTTGTCTGGTGACGTACCTGAAAACACGAGCCCCACGTCTTCTAATTGCTCAACATATTCTGGATTCACTTCGTATCGGTGACGATGACGTTCTTCTACTACCTCTTTGCCGTATGCAGCGCGTGCTATTGTTCCTTTTTTCAACTGCGCAGGGTACTCACCAAGACGCATGGTTCCACCATACTCTTTGTTTTTAAGTTTCGCTTTTTGTTCTTCCATAATATCGATAACAAGATGTGTTGCGTCTTTGTTCATTTCGCGAGTTGCTGCATCTTTTAATCCAAGAACGTTTATGGCGTATTCAACGACAGCAAGCTGCATGCCGTAACATAGTCCAAAATATGGAATTTTGTTTTCACGAATATACTTAATTGCTTTTAGTTTTCCAGCGATACCTGTTTTTCCAAAACCTCCAGGAACGATAACACCGTCATACTTTTTTAGTTCACTTATTTTTCGTTTTCCATTTTCAAAATCGTGTGAAGAAATCCATGTGAGCGTAGGTTTTGCCCCAAGTGAAAATGCAGAGAACTTAATCGCCTCAATAACCGAAATGTAGGCATCAGAGAGGACAAAATCCCCCGTATCGAAATATTTTCCTACTACCGCAATATGCACCTCTTTTTTGGGATGGTGCACTTTCTTTACAAACGATTTCCAATCCTTCAAATCTGCTGCCTTATTTTTCTTCTTTAATTTCAGCGCAGAGAGGATGAGTCCTGAAAGATTGTCTCGTTCGAAATTAAGCGGCACGTCATAGATACTTTCAATGTCAGGTGCTGAAATAACATGCTCGGCACGAACATTACATTGCTCGGCAATTTTTCCTTTTCGTCGCTCATCAATAATTTCTTCTGAACGCCCAATAACAAAGTCAGGCTGTACCCCATACGAGTTAAGCTGTCGAATGGCATTTTGTGTTGGTTTTGTTTTCATCTCTCCTACCTTCGATGGAATTGGCAGATACGACACCATTATAGTAAGCACATCGTCTGGATTATGCGCTTTCATAACGCGAGCTGCCTCAATAAACATAATATTTTGGTAGTCTCCAACAGTTCCCCCAATTTCTATGACACTAATTTCTGAACCATTGATACTCGCTGCTTTTTCAAATCGCTCGACAATTTCGTTACGAATATGTGGAATAGCCTCTACACAGTTTCCGTCATATTCGAGATTACGTTCTCTCTCTATAACGTTACGATACACCATACCACTTGTAACATAGTTCTCTTCAGGAAGATCTCGATTAAGAAAACGTTCATAATTTCCCATATCTTGATCGGTCTCAAGCCCACTCCGCAGAACAAAAGTTTCGCCATGCTCAGTAGGATTCATGGTTCCAGCATCTACATTTAAATACGGGTCAACTTTTACAAGGTTGACCGTATACCCATGTGCTTGGAGAATGTTTCCGATTGAAGCGGTTACGATACCTTTGCCAACTCCTGACATTACTCCACCGATAACAAATATGTATTTGTGTCCTTTTTTTGCCATGCGCGCCAAATTGTTGTGAAGTCTAGCTAATGTGCCTAACTTTGCAAGTTAATTGTTAGTTTGTTAAACGTAAATACCTTCGAACCGCTATGAAGCTCGATAGAGCCCCCAGTCCTACCCCTGTTGCAACAAGGATGAAGAAAAGCCAACCAATGTTGTTTGCATAATACGAAAGAACATTAAAAGATCCGAGGAATGCTTGTGATGCGGGACCCAGTGATAATGAAACTGGATACAGTGCAAGAAGCGCGAGTAGTGCTCCAGCAAATCCATACAAAGACCCTTCGATGATAAATGGACCTTGTACATACCAGTCTGACGCACCCACAAGCTGCATAACGCCTATCTCCTCTTTGGTTGTAAATATAGCGAGACGAATAGTGTTAAAAACAATAAGTGCAGAAACGGTAATAAGGAAAATAGTCACAATGAGTCCGAAACGTTCTGAAGTATCAATAATACTTGTCAGTTTATTAATAGCTGCTTTGTTCTGGAAATAGTTAATTTTTTCTATTATTTGTGCTCCACCGCCAACCGCAGTTTCGTTTTCTAAAAACCCTGCAATACCTTCGTATTGACTTGTTTCTTTTGCGCGGATTGCAAGAGAGGCTCCAAGCGGATTCTCGTCAAGCTCGTCGAGTGCCTGCAGCGTTAACTGATCGTCTTTATTCCGCTCGCGAAATTGTGCAAGCGCTTCGTCCCGACTTACGTATTCGACATTCGCAACCTCTGGCAATTCACTCACCAGATCACGAAGCGCAAGAATGTCGCTTTCAGGCGCATCGGTAAGGAAGTATACGTTTATGTCTACCTTTTCCTGTAATTGCACGAGTGTCGCGTCGAGAGCGGCGCCACCCATCATCAGTGCGCCCATAACAAAAAGTACGATTGCCATAATCAATACCGTGGTAAGTGAGACAAACCCATTACGCAAAAATCCAATGAATCCTGCTCGCGATACTCGTTTTATGTTTATCAAAAAAGCCATTGTGACAATTATACTATAACTCGTAGTGCCCACTCTTATCGTCTCGAACAACACGCCCTTCATCCATCGTAATAACGCGCCTACCCAGTGAATCGATAACTCCTTTATTATGTGTTGTAAGAATAATAGTGGTACCGAGATCATTAATTTTCTTAAGAATCTGAACAATTTCGTACGTACTTATTGGATCTAAGTTTCCCGTAGGTTCATCTGCAACAACCACATCCGGCTGGTTTACAATAGCTCGCGCAATCGCTACTCGCTGTTGTTCACCACCTGAAAGCTCCCGCGGAAAACTATCCATTTTTTCTGAAAGGTCTACAAGATCAAGTACGTGTGGTACATCGGCTGCGATATCTTCGTTTCGCTGCCCTGCTGCTTCCATGGCAAAGGCGATGTTTTCGTATACTGTTTTTGTCGAGAGCAGACGAAAATCTTGAAACACCGTCCCTATTTTGCGTCGTAGTTTGTTAAGGTCGCTTTTACCAAAGTACGCAATGTTATTTGATTCAAAATACACTGTTCCTTCAGAAGGGATTTCTTCTGCGAAAATCATTTTTAAGAGGGTTGATTTACCAGCGCCCGAGTGTCCAACAATAGAAACGAACTCTCCCGGTTCTATAGTCATTGTTACATCGTCTAGTGCTGCTATACCTCCATTGTAAAATTTAGTAACTTTATCGAAATAAATCATATATTCTTATCTGGAATTATACAGATACTATTATACAGGCACCTGTTCTTGCGACCAACTTTTTTTGTTACTAACCGATAATAAAAATTGAAAGATCCCCATTGAGCACAGCATCAATATTTGATGTTTCTACATCAGTACGGTGGTCTTTGACTTTTTTGTATGGATGCAATACGTATGAACGTATTTGGCTTCCCCATTCTATCTTCACATGTGGTGAGACTGCCAACCCCTTTTCTTCTTTATCTCTATCATCTTCTTGTTTTTTATAGAGCTTCCCTCGCAATATCTCGAGTGCTTTTTCTCGATTGCGCTCTTGGCTTCGCTCGGCAGTACACTTAACAGTTATGCCAGTGGGTTTGTGTGTAATACGCACTGCCGTTTCTACCTTGTTGACATTTTGCCCGCCGGCGCCTCCTGCTCGTGCAAAACGTATATCAAGGTCGTTTGGCGGTAGTGCGACCGCTTCTATTTCAGGAAGTTTCGGCACGACCTCTACAAGTGAAAAACTTGTTTGTCTTTTTCCTAGCGCATTGAATGGACTAATACGCACAAGCCTATGTACTCCTGATTCATTCTTTAGTGTTCCATACACATTCTTACCAGTCACTTCAAATGACACGCTCCGGTACCCTGCATCACTTACGTTCTCATCTAATATAGCCGCACTCCACCCTTGATTCTCGATGAACTTTCTATACATCGTAAAAAGCATGGTGGAAAAATCCTCAGCATCGTTACCACCGGCACCAGAGAGGATACTTACAATTGCAGCACCTCTATCGTACTTGCCTACACCTTCTGTTTCGTCTTTTAATTCTTGCAATTCTTTAATTAAGTCTTGCGCTTTTGCAGAATCATTCCAAAAATCTACCTCGCACATGAGGCGCTCTATCTCTTCTATTCGTTTTTTATTGTCCTTCATACCTTTCTCATAGAGTATACCAAAGAGGGCTCAGCAGCTAGGTACGTAATTAATTCTATATTTAATTACGTAATTCTTTTTGATATATATTAAAGAAAGGGGCACTTACACGCCCCTTTACTTGCTTTAGTTTGATGTTACTGCAGTGGATACACTTCACGGGATTCGTTTATAGATATTACCGCACAATTCCACCCATCATCTGTCTTTTCGAGTTCAAAAATATCGAGCAACATCCTTTCTTTGTTTTCTGGATGAGTAATATTCAACGTCCAGCCTGTGCGGATATTCTCTTCGCATTCATCAGACCTGATTGAGAATTCTTCCACTATACTGTACGAAATAAAGTCATCCTGAGAAAATCCCTCACATTCCTCGTGGTCTTCGTCCTCATTGGATGAATATATATAGAGATGTAGTAACATGTGTTGCACCTCTCATTTCAAACCTTAAAGAAACTTCTGTTATACAGATTATAGTGGCCGCTGATAAAGGTCAAGAGAGATTTTCCCCTCTTACATCTTTACTACTACACTTGGTACGCCATTATCCCACGCATCGAGTTTTTCTACATGTACTGTTATGTCTTTGATGTTTTTATCTAGTAACTGAACAGTTTGCGCTATATGAGTCGCTAATGTTCCAACAAGAGAAAAACTTTCGTTTTCAACACTATGCATAATAACATCGCGTACTTCTTTCCAGTCTACTGTTTCATCTAATGTGTCGTGTACTGGTGGCGTGACAAGTGCAAAAGAAATAGATACGCGAAAACGCTGTCGCTGCTTTTTCTCATGACTTAAACAACCATGAATACCAAGGGCAACAATATCTTTTATCTGTATCAACATGAGCCGACCCGGGGATTCGAACCCCGGACCTACGGTTTACGATACCGTTGCTCTACCAACTGAGCTAGGTCGGCTTAATCACTTGAATAATAACTATACTAATTTCCAAACTTTTTACGAGTTTTCTACTTCACTAACAAACGAGCTTCTTTAGTTCTTTTGCTAGTGACCCTATCCTTCCTCCCGTTTCCCTTGTTAAGAGCAGCATACGTTGCTGTGAGGGAATCACAATTCGGGCAAAGCAATCGAAGATTCTCTTCTGCATTATTGCGCCAATTACCATCAATATGATCAGCTACCAAAGGTACTAATGTGGTTATTTTGTTGACCTCCTGCCACCCACACATACAGCATTTATTATTAAACTTAATCCTTAAATACCGCTTAATGGAAGCAGAAACGACCCCAGAACTTAGCAGACCCTTTTCTTTACCAATTTTCCATCTCGCCACATACTCTTTAAACTGATACTGCGACTGACATGCGTTACTACAATACTTATATCCAAAACGTTTCGGTTCTTTGCCGCACTCTAAACACGGGGTACGTGGCTTCTTTTTATTCACCATCCTTACATTATACCAACATGTGACCATACAATGTAGTCCTTAACGGTCACATGTTGATTGCAAAGCATCTCTATTTGGAGCCAGGAACGGGATTCGAACCCGTGACCTCATCCTTACCAT
>DCYW01000037.1:7601-25927 GCA_002331185.1 Patescibacteria group bacterium UBA2100
TTACCATGGATGCGCTCTACCAACTGAGCTATCCCGGCATACATACGTATGCACGTACGTACGTCCATACATACGCTGCTGTATCTTACAATGTTTGACTATGAGCGCAAATCACTTGTTTCTATCTCTGTGCGCAAGGAATCCAACAGCAAGAAGAACTCCTGTCATGTTTGCCAGCAGATCAAGACCTGTATTAAAGTAGCCTCCCACATCAGTTTCCGGAAATGAAAGAACAGCAATAAATTCTACAATCTCATTTAACGCACCCAACCCCATACCGACACCTACTGCAAGCGCATAGCCCAGTGTCTTTGAAGCGCCTTCTTTCCATCGCGGTGCAAGTAAGTGGTGCGCAACGAGTGTCGCAACCGCAAACCCAAAGGCGTGTACTACTTGGTCATATTTAACAAGCGTTAGTTCTCCATCGGTAAACACACTAATGAGCTGCACACCGTAGAGTACTGTATCACCCACAGGAATACTCCCACCTGCCATATGTGCCAACCCCCAGAGCGAAAGCCCCCCAAAGAATAAGGGGTGAAAATCGAGAAGCAGGTAATGTAGCCACGAGCAACACAAAAAAGATAAGCATCACTCCCACATACCAAAGAAATTCGTAGTTAGCACTCGCAATATAATAGGTTGTAAACCCTGCGACATACAAAAGTGAGAAAAGAAATATAATCCACTCATGACGTGTAAAATTAAAAAACTTCATATCCTATGTTATAAGACCCAAAAGTCCACCAATGAACGTTATAAAAAGTGTAAATAGTGAAATAAGAAACTGCAAAAATAGTGCAAATGTATTCAATATCAATGCAATAATATCGTTAAGGAAGGTTGAGATATTCATATGTAAATAATAACATGCTGTGACACGCTTCCGTGAATGCTTATATAAGGCTATACTGTACCTATCATGCCAGAAAAAACCCCTTCAATACATGAATGGCCAGTACAAGTTGGCGATTACGTACAATTTGGAGAACTATCACAAGAACAAAAAGACCTATTAATGCCCGCATTTGACCCTGCTATTGTTTGTACAGTGGTAAAAATTCGCTCTGCTGATACAGAAGGCCCTTCGGTGCTTTATGTAGTGCCTGGCACACTTTCTAGTGTTGAAATAGAAAAGAATGTATCTAACTCAATACCTGTATCGATTAGACACTTAAAACCACTCCGAGCTAACTAACCTATTTGACCAAACGCAATATATGTGGATACTTGTCAAATGGCAGAGAAAGATGCAGACGTCATAATCGTCGGGGGAGGCGCATCAGGCATGATGTGTGCGGGTATTATTGCTGCTAAAGGTAAGCAAGTATTGATTCTTGAGAAAAATAAAGAACTCGGGAAAAAACTTTCTATAAGTGGTGGTGGACGCTGTAACATAACGAATGCCGAGCTTGACGTACGCGAGTTTCTAAAAAACTTTCCAGAGTCTAGTAAATTCCTCTTCTCCCCTTTCTCACAGTTCTCAGTTAAAGAAACATTTACCTTTTTTGAAAAACGTGGACTTCCACTTGTAATCGAAGCACGTAAACGCGTCTTTCCTAAATCACAAAACGCGTCTGACGTAGTAGATGTGCTCAAAAAAGGAATCGAGAACTCGAACACGCGGATATTTACTGGCACACCCATTCGCTCGATTACGCACGAAGACGGTATCGTAACTGGTGTTATTACAAAGGGTGGTAAGGCGTATAAAGCTCCATACGTGGTACTGGCAGTTGGTGGCGCGGCGGCGCCCGAAACTGGTTCAAACGGTGATGGCTTCCGTATGCTGCGGGAGATAGAACATACTGTTGCAGATTCAAACCCTAATATCGTACCTCTCAAGGTAAACGAGAAATGGGTGCACAAACTCTCGGGAACTACCTGTTCCTTTATGGAAATCCGATTTAGTCAAAACGGTAAAACTAAAATAAAAAAGAAAGGAAAAATACTGTTTACTCACTTTGGCATCTCTGGCCCACTAGTACTCAATACGTCTTTCGAAGTAAGTAAGCTGCTGGAAAAAGGACCGGTGCATGCAGAAATTAATCTCTTCCCCGACACAAACGAAGGTGACCTTGATAAACGTGTGGTAAAACTCTTCGACAAAAATAAGAACAAAAAGCTTCGCAACGTACTTCCTGAGCTACTTCAAAAAAGTTTGGCCCACGCTGTTATCTTTTTAGCCAACCCAGCGCTAGGTGAAGTGAGTGTGCATTCGATATCAAAAGAAGAAAGAAAGAAGCTTGTAAAAACAATGCAGTCACTTGGCTTTATGATTGCAGGAACCATGGGGCTCGACCGAGCAGTTATTGCCGACGGCGGTGTAGCACTTGAAGAAGTAGACTTCTCTAACATGACATCAAGAAAATTTCCTAATCTCTATCTTCTTGGAGACATACTGCACATAAACCGACCGTCTGGAGGGTTTTCACTGCAGCTTTGCTGGACTACGGCATGGGTTGCCGCTCAAGACATACTAAAACGGCTGGTTTAGTGGAAATATTCAAATATCCTGCTAGAATAGCCTCTGTTGCGGACGTAGCTCAACTGGTTAGAGCACCCGCCTGTCACGCGGGAGGTTGAGGGTTCAAGTCCCTTCGTTCGCGCAATAAAACAATAGAGTCTGATGCGCGTAGCATTAGACTCTTTTGTTTTACAATGAACTGGGACTTGAAAGACGGAGGCGGTATCCAAGATGCTGAGCTTGTCGAAGCATGCTTGTCGCCGAGTCAGGGTCGCGAGCTGCAGAAAATTAAGGAGTAAAACGACTATAATTTTCGCAGACTCCTGACCAAGTCCCTTCGTTTTCATTATCCAACAAATGATATACTTGAAGAATGATTAGCTTGAAAAGAGGCACTGTAAAATTACAACCTTACGATCCTAAGTGGCAAAAGATTTTTGAAAAAGAAAAGAACTATTACTTGACGCTCTTGGAAATAAGGTCGTTGCCATTCAGCATATTGGAAGTACCTCAGTTCCAGGGCTTACTGAAAAGCCAATCATCGATCTATCACTTGGTATACAGCGATTCAAAGATGTGGGGAAAACTGACGAGTATCCTTAGGAAGTTAGGATACAAGTTTGATCGTAAGCTCCAGCATCGACAGTTTTTTGCAAAGGGACCCAATTCAAAAAGAACTCACTATCTTCATGTGATGCGGTACAATGGTGCAAAGTGGAAAAGTGACAGGTTGTTTAGAGAATACCTTAGATCTCACCCAAAACGACTTCATACATATGCAAACTTAAAAAAGGAGCTTGCAAGCCAGTTCCCTGCCGAGCGACAGAAATACTCTGATGGGAAAGATGCGTTTATAAAAGAAACCTTGAAGCTAGCTTCAAAAAGTAAATTTTAAACCTACATCGCCCACCAACGATGTATTCTCAAAACAAAAAACGTCCCAATGGGACGTTTTTTGTTTTGAGTACACTGCCTATCGCTTGCGGCGTGTAGTCTTTTTCTTTGCCGCAGTTTTCTTTCTAGCAGCTGGCTTTCGCTTTACCGCTTTCTTTTTTGCTGCAGGCTTTCGCTTAGCCACCTTTTTCTTTGCAGCTGGCTTTCGCTTTGCTGTTGTCTTCTTCTTAACAGCTTTACGAACTACTTTCTTCTTAGCAGCTGGCTTTCGCTTTGCGACTTTTCTTTTTGCAGTTTTTTTTGTTGCCATAAAATAATGGTTGTGGAGTTGTAATGTACTCGACCTCCCTAAATTATACCGTGTAAAAAAATACAACATGCATATACAACATAAAAGTGTGTACAAGTGTGAATATCTTTCATTATTACATTACATGTAATGCTATAATAAAAGATATGCATGTACGAACTATTCAAACCCTTGAGATCATAATGAAGGGCGCCGCAAATAAGAAGCGTATAGCTATCATTAGCCTTCTCTCTCGACAAAATGATCTAGATGTTGAGCTTATAGCTGAAAAATTAAACATTAGTTACCCATCAGCTGCAGCACACTTACAAAAAATGCATGCGGCTGACATTGTGAGTAAAGAAGATGATGGGTATTTTGTTCTACATCGTCTTACAACTCGCGGTAAACAACTCAACTCTCTATTTCGTCGTTTGTGTTAACAAAAAAACAGGTGCCAGTGACACCTGTTTTCTTTTTGCTTTTAGTGTCGGGGGGCAGAATTGAACTGCCGACCTTAGGTTTATGAGTCCTACGCTCTAACCAACTGAGCTACCCCGACATAACCGTTATCGAATTGTACTACGACCTTACCAAGAGACTATTGCATGAGTCCCTGCCGCAGTAGCCTAACCAACTGAGCTACCCCGACATATTTGATTAACGATTTGGGAAGAATAGCAATTTATTAGCATTCTTTCAATGAAAAAGAGCGCAAAAGCGCTTTTTTTCATACTTGTTGAACAAAAGCGCCTCTATTGGCGTCAGCTCACTAAACTCTCCGCCAGCCGCCGGATCGCTAAGTGGCTCCTGCCCGAACTCGCCCGTCTTCGCTCCAAGGTCACTCCGGCATAGCTCCGCCTTGCAATTCCGGCCGCGAGGCAATCAATTACCTCGCTCCCTTCGCACAAGTATGAAAAATACACCTACAGGAAAACCCATAGGTGTATTTTTCAGCTTGTTGCGGGGGCCGGAATTGCACCGACGGCTCGGGGTTATGAGCCCCGCGAGATACTTCTTCTCCACCCCGCTGCGGAGCACTATATCATAGAAGGAGTTCTCGACCAAGCTACCGCTTAATATACTGTAACTCAACAAACACTTTCTCGTACAGACTCACAACTCGCTTTGCCTCTCGATGACTTATTTCAAAATTACTTCCCTCGTGTGCTACTCGGTTTCGTATTTTGTGTGCTTCCCATGCTTCATCAATGGTATTAATATCACTCCTCTTTATTTGCTTCATTTTTTCTCCCAAACTTTCACCAGTGTATCCTTTATTGGTAATTGCAGTATCTAACAATACATCTGCTTCCAATATGGCTTGGCGCCAGTCGTTGGCATTTTCTGAATTGACGTGCTCCAAAATAACACGCCACCGTCTACTGTATAAATCTGAATCATCAGTTTGTGCGCTATCTACGCCCAGTACTCGCTGTGCAATACTCGAGAGCGGCTGCTGTGCATAGTATCGAGCTTCTGCATTACGAATCTGACGAATGCGCAACATCGAATATATAATACCGACACCTAAAATGAGAGAAAGGATAAGAGAGAACGTAAAAAGAGTCGCCCATGAACTATCAAAGATGATGCTCTGGATGGCATCAGTGCTAGTAAGCGAAGTATCTTGAATTTCAATGAAGGTTTGTTCTCCTTCAACAAAATCATCAAAAGTCGGTGGCGTAATGGTGTTTGTACGCGGCATAGCTATCCTTTTATTATACCTTCAAAATCTTTACCTATTGCAAATAATGAACTGTCAGTACCACGTGCACTTATAAATTGCATTCCAATTGGTAATTGAGAACCATCACGTTCTACCTTCCCCATCGGTATCGAGATACCTGGAGCCCCCAATAAATTAGCAATTACGGTAAACATATCTTGAGCGTACATTGCTAATGGATCGCTTACTTTATCTCCTATTTTAAATGCAGGTGTTGGTGAGGTCGGTGTTGCGATGACATCAACATCGTTAAGTACTTTTTCAAATTCTCTTTTTATTTGGTTTCGTACTGCTATTGCTTTACGATAGTACGCATCTGCATAGCCAGAAGAAAGCACGAATGTTCCAAGTAATATGCGGCGGCGGACTTCAGCTCCAAATCCTTCTTTACGCGTTTGCATATAATCATCAAGTAAATCTTTCCCTTGTACTTGAACGCCATACCGAATACCGTCGTATCGCGCCAAGTTAGTGGATGCTTCAGCAGGCATAATAATATAGTAGACGGCTAATGCATACTTGCTTGTTGGCAATTCAATATCAACTATTTCATATCCTTTACCTTTGAGAGCTTCGAGTGATTCTTCAAATGTTGCGATAACATCTTTGTCTACACCTTCGGTGAAAAATTGGCGTGGCACACCAATCTTTTTAATAGATGTACCTTCTCTGAAAAAATCATCAGGAAGCGATGTAGAGTCCCTTGAATCACTTCCTCGTATACTTTTAAAAAGTGTTTCAGCGTCTGCAACAGTTTTCCCAAAAGATCCAACCTGATCGAGTGACGAACCCAGAGCCATCACACCGTAACGAGAAACTGCGCCATATGTTGGCTTGAAGCCCACCAATCGACATAATGCAGCAGGTTGCCGAATAGACCCTCCAGTATCAGTTCCGAGTGCTGCAATTGCCATGTCTGCGGCTACAGCCGCAGCTGATCCTCCAGATGAACCTCCAGGTACACGATCCAAATTATACGGATTTTTTGTTGTGCCATAGGCAGAGTTCTCTGTAGATCCACCCATGGCAAATTCATCCATATTGGTTCTACCAATACATACCGCTCCTTCTGCCTTTAGTTTTTCAATAACATATGCATCATATGCTGCAACATAGTTTTCAAGAATTTTTGAACCACCGCTCGCAATGCGTCCGTTAATCAAAATATTGTCTTTTATGGCAATAGGAATACCTGTTAGCTTGGTCGCCTTACCTGCGCTTATTATTTCATCTGCAACGCGCGCCTGGTCTAAAACGTCATCAAAAATTTCAAGATACGCATTAATTTCTTTATTTTTTTCTTTTGCACGAGCAAGATAACTTTCAGCAAGATCAACAGCCGTGATGCTTCCTTGAGTAAGTAATGTGTGTGCCTCTTCTATTGTTAAATTCTGCAATTCCATACTGTCACTAGTCCTGAGCAATTATTTTGCGAACACGTAAATATCCGTCTTTAGAATCTGGCATCGCATCCACCATCTCTTTTGCATGTATACCTGTAGCGTGTGGGTCTTCGTCTTCGCGTAGAACATTGTAGTGATCGCCCGTTTCTTTTGTTATTTCACCTCCTGCCTCAGTGATTTGATCAACGAATGTAATAATCTCTGGAATCTCACGTTCCAACTCTTCGATTTCCTTATCAGTCACCGCTATTCGCGCAAGGTATGCAAGTTTTGCTATATCAATTTCTACCATGTTGCACCATACTAGCAAATTCGTCTTCATTTAGCACTGTGATCCCTAACGCCAGCGCTTTTTTGTACTTTGTACCTGTTGCGTCTCCTGCCACAACATAGTCGGTCTTTGTTGACACAGAATGAGCAACCTTCCCACCTGCGTGTCGTATCTTTTCAGCTGCATCGTCACGGGTAAAATTCTCAAGGGAACCCGTAAGAACAAGCGTTTTTCCCTTAAGAATATCTTTCTTTATTTTTGTTTCTCTTTTTATGACAATATGCTTCAGTAATCTATCAAGCATTGCACTATTTTGCGTATCGGCAAACCACTTTACAATTGATCGTGCAACTACCTCTCCAATTCCTTCAATTACCACAAGGTCTTCTTCAGTGGCAGATCGTAGTTTATTCAACGTAAAATTTTGTGCGACATCTCGTGCTGTTTCCTCTCCTACGTGTCCAATAGAAAGACCAACAAGCAGTCTTTGCAATGACACGCTCTTGGATTCTTCTATTGCAGCACGGAGATTATCGGCACTCACTTCAGCAAATCCTTCGAGCTCAAGAATGTCCCCTTTTTCAAGCGTAAAGAAGTCATCAAACGTACTTACCAGTCCAGCACGCAACAGCGCTTCTACGATAGAAGGTCCTAGACCATCTATATTGAGAGCTTTTTTTGAAGTAAAGTGCGCAAGTACTCGCGACTGTTGGTCGAATGAATCCTTTGAGACACACCGCCATGCTGCAGTTCCTTCTACACGCTCAATAGAACCATCTCCACCGCATGCTGGAACTTTTTTCGGAAATATATATTTTTTTTCTTTACCTGTCCGTAAATCAGCAAGAACACTGACTATATCTGGAATAACATCTCCCGCTTTTTGCAATATTACTGTATCACCCACACGAACATCTAAACGTGCTATCTCATCTTCATTATGGAGTGTTGCGCGGCTCACCACTGAACCAGCAACTTGCACTGGCCGTAAATGTGCAACTGGTGTCACAACCCCTGTGCGACCAACTTGTAGCACAATGTCTTCAACGACAGTCGTTACTTGTTCAGCAGGAAACTTAAAAGCGATGGCGTAGCGAGGTGCTTTTGCGGTGTAACCAAGCTTCTCTTGTAGTCTGATGTTATCAACTGCGACAATGATTCCATCCATTTCATATGCTTCTCTGTCACGTCTTTTAAGCCAATAATGGTAATCTGCTATTGCTGCATCGATTGTATCTACAGTTTTCCAATATGGATTTACTTTAAAATGTAGCGCTTTTAAGAGTTCTAATTCCTCCCCTTGGGTAGTCAGCTCTTCAAGTGATGTTTCTCGTGTGTCGATATCATAGATATCATACATGAAAGTATCGAGATTCCTCTTTGCCGTCACCGCCGATTTAAGCTGGCGAAGTGAGCCAGCTGCAGCGTTACGAGGATTTGCAAATGGCTCCTCTTTTAATGCAATTCTCTGTTCATTTATTCTTTCAAATTCCTTATGTGACAGCCATGCTTCTCCACCTACAATAAGATCAATTGGTTCTGGCAGGACAAGTGGGATACTCTTGATGGTACGTAGATTATCGGTTACATCTTCGCCCACAACTCCATCTCCTCGAGTTGCACCTCGTACAAACTCCCCCTTTTTGTATTCCAATATGACTTTCAGTCCATCAATTTTGTGCTCAACAGTATAAGCGAGTGGTTCGTCCCTACTATTCAAGCGTTCCATATGACGCAATACACGCTCATGCCATTGTTCGAGTTCCTCTGCTGAAAATACGTTATCAAATGACCATTGCGGTACTTTATGTTGCACTTTTGTAAATCCTTCACGAATCACGGCCCCCACTCTTTGTGTGGGGCTATCGTTAGTGGAAAGTTCTGGATATTCTTCCTCAAGAGTAATGAGTTCACGTAGCAGCGTATCGTACGCTTCATCAGAAATCTCAGGGGTATCGAGAACATTATAAAGATAATTGTGATGACGAATTACTTCTCGCAGCAACAACGCACGCTGTTTCAATTCTTTGGTGAGTCTTATCGCCATATTTGCATTGTACTATATACTTCTCGAGCACAACATCAATACGGCGCCTAACTACTGCACTGTTAAAAAGTAGAACGTACTGCTCGCTCAAGACGGCGAGGGTGGTCTGGCTCACTACACGAAGTACTGTATCCAAGAGATTCTACTACTGTGTTCGGATACGTTGCTCTCTTTGTAACCGTAACATATACGCAGCGTCCCTCTGGTTCAAACCAAAATGTCGAGTAATTGTTTCCACCTAAACCACTTATACCATCAGGCACACCTTGCTCATACGGAGTAGGAAAATCTTGCAATACATTGCCTGCGCACGTCGGAATAATATCAGGTGACGAAAAAACAGTAGATGTTGAAAACGCATTATACTTAAAATCCCAATAGAGAGCGCATTCAGCACCTGTATCTGCCGCATAAAAGGCTAACTGAGAATCACGCCCGAGAGAAGAAAGTATGATTTCTTTTTTCGCGATAGAGAACATCGCCAAACCAAGCGAAGTAAGCAGTGACGCAACAAGTGCAGCTAATATCAATATAAATCCTCTTTGTGGTGTGCGTGAGTAAATCATACGACGTGTGAGATATTGAAAAATGATTGTTAAACTGACTCAATTATTGTCGTTAGGAGCCCAATTGTAAATTCTCCCTTGTACCGAAATAGTACGTTCTTGAAATGCCCCAGTTTGCCATTGAACCATAACAGTTATCACCGCTTCGTCTTCTAATAACGGATTCTTGGTAACCAAAACACTTCGGCTAAATCGTGTTGATTCACCTAATTGCGTGTTATAAAAAACACCATCATGTTTGAGTTTGGTAGATAAACACTCTGCACCGCAAGCAATTATTATGTCATTTGGTATATCTACTTGAAAATTTGTATCAACTGGAATATTCAATAGCCAGTCAACGTTCGTTCCCCCAAGAAAGGCGAGTAGATTGTTATCACGTTTATTACGAACCATTTCAATCGCCTCCTGCGCCAAATAGAATGCGGTTGTTTGATCTTTTGCGTACACTGCGGAAAATAAACTTTGTGAAGCAAGCGTCAATGGCCCAGTAACAGCAACCAGTAAAACGCTAATAGCAACAAGTGTTTCGATTAAAGTAAAACCTCTTTTGTGTATATAAGTTTTTGCCATACTACAAATCTAAGATTCTTTGTGATGCGACTGCTTGAATATTAAATGTCGTTCGAATTTTACCACTGGTACCTATAACACCTGACGTGTTCCCCTCTGCTCCTGCAGTTCCTTGAATAGAAATCACGACCTTGGGTTGTACAATATCACCATCACGGTTAAGTGTGCCCTGTGCACCGGTAACAAAAACTTTGAATGAATCGATCTGTATCTCCGGAGCAGTAAGAGGTAATGCAGTATTTCGTGCATCAACACTTTTGTACAGTCGCCCATCCTCAAACCAATATACCCACTGATCAGTTACATCTGCTGATGAATTACCAAACGCTTCAAACGAGAGTAGATTACCTCCAGCTACACAGTCTGTTCGCGTACTTAATACAGTTTTGTTTGTCTCTACAATGTCGCCACAATGATATGTCCCACCCATGCGGATACCACGCACCATACCATCAAGTGTTACGTTCAAGTTGTTCATTACAGATTGCAATGACTGTGCTTTTCTGTTTGCATCCACCATTGACAGTAATGCGCTTGTACTAATTGTCATGACAACTGCAAACAAAGACATGGCGACCATCATCTCAACCAATGTAAACCCTGTCTGCAAAGATCTCTTTTTTCTTTTTTTTGTATAGTTATTCTGCATATCGTTGTATAGAAATTTGACCAGTTGACTCGACGAGCACACTAAGTGTACTACCCCGTGGTGAAGCTAAGACAATTCGTACTCTATCATACTGTGTAAAACCCCCTCCTACAGAAGCGCGGATAATGGCATCTGGTTCAGGTCGTTTAAATAAAATATCTAAAGAAGTAATCGCACAATTCTCTGACGAAGAACCACTCGGGACACACAGTCTATCAATGAAATATCCTGGCCCTATTGAAAATGTCTCGACCCATTCAGTTCCTGCTGAAGTATAGAAATTGTTATTATCTGTATCGGTATACGCAACAAATGTATTATTACCTTCAGCAAAATCAAAATAGACACCGTGTCCTGAAGCAAATTGTGCACCCAAGAAACTCCGCGCAGATATACCATACACTTGAGCTTGTCGAATTGATAGTGCTACGTCGTAGGCTAAATTGCGTAATAAGATTTGTCCACCAAACTTCGAGTAGCTAGTTAGTGTTATGGAAGAGACCACCCCCAAAATTCCAACCACAACAATAAGTTCAATAACAGTAAAACCTATTTGAGACCGAAAAATGTTTGGTGCTTTCTTATATAATTGAATCATAAAAGAGCTCAGTGAGGACAAATACATCGATATTGAAAAATAACACAAGAAAAAATCCGGCTATCAAAAATGGTGCAAACGGAACCTCGCTACTCATTGTAAAACGAGTCGCAAACGGTCTCAATGGTGTGTATTTTATAACTTTTGGTATAGCAAGGAGCAATAACCCAATAACGGCACCTATCATAAATCCTAAAAGTACCGCCATCAATCCATAATATGCACCTAGTGAAAATCCAAAACCGATAACTAATTTAACGTCACCAAATCCCATCCATCTCCCGCCTGAGATAGCCCACAACACAAATAAGGGAGACGTTACGATTACCCCGCTTGCAACAACAAAAAATAAATTAAGTACTAGTTCAGAGAATCCAAATGTGCCCAATAGCGGAAATTGTGTTGCGAAAGTTACTGCAAGAAAAATATAGACGATTTTGTTAGGAATGATTGTGTGACGAAAATCGTATACTGCCATAATTACAAGCACACTAACTATAAACAACAATGTAACTGTCTCAAACAGATCAAGATTTTGCATTCCAACTAAAACAAATAATATTGCAGTTGAAAGTTCTACCAACCAGTATTGATGAGAGATAGCACTGCCACACAATCGGCACCGTCCACTTTGTGCTGCAAATGAAAAAAGTGGGATGAGTTCTTTCCATGTAAGCTGTATTCCACAATTCATACAGCCACTTCGTCCTGAGTTTGAACGCCCAGTATTCAAACGTAAAATCAATACATTCAAAAAACTTCCAACAATGACCCCAAGCATAGCTAAAATAAGAAGTTCAAATGTCATATACTTAAAGTATAGCAACAAAACACGCACTCATGAGTGCGTGTTTTGAACTACATAAATAATGAGTACGGCTTACGGCTGTACACAGTAATAATAAGGAGCTACGGTGTCATCACACAAGGTGGTTGTGAGCGGAGTTCCATCAATGTCAGACCTTAGAGCACTGTGGTTTGATTCTAGTGTTGTACGAAGCACATAATTTGAACTTCCACTGACTTCATAAGTGTACGGTGCAGTTGTTTGTGGATCACTTGGCTCAACTGGAATATATGCAGGGACCAAAGCAGCAGTTGTTGTTGGATACCCATTGTTTGAGTCATAGTACATTTCAAGCGCTAGTTGTAACTGTTTTATGTCTCCAATACGTCGAGCATCACGAGACTTCTGTCGCGCACTGTTCAAAGAGGCAAGTACCACGGAAGAAAGTATACCGATAATTGCAATCACCACCAAAAGTTCGATGAGAGTGAAACCACGGTCTTTTTTAGTAAAGAAATTCATGTTTTTTAATTAATTAATATATAAGAATAAACAACCTTTTGTGCACCAAATCGTGTAAGTGCGACCTACTCACGCAGTGTGCAAGACTTAACGACCAGTTATCTGTCTTGGTTATATACATTATAGCGATACAAATGGATTGTATTCGCCTAGACGTGTGGATAACATTTGCCATCCTGTACCATAACTTAAAGACCTGCAGAAATATTATAAATAGGCACAAGTACTGACGCGAGCAAAAGACCCACCCCAATCCCCATAATCACAATCATCATTGGCTCAATCAATGATACCAATGTATCAACAGCGTTGGAAACCTCTCGTTGATAAAACTTTGCCATAGTCTTAAGGATATTGCTTAAATCCCCTGTTTCTTCACCCACTTTGATCATGGCTATAACGATTCCAGGAAACTCACTGTACTCTGCCATTACTTCTGACGCAGGACGCCCGCTTTGTATTTCTTGCGCAACACTCTTGAGAATTTCTTTGTACGCGGGATCCCCAACGACAGCCGCACTTATCTCCATACCACGCACAAGCTGAATACCACTTGAAAGTGTGGTGCTCAGACTGTCTGCAATACGCGACATGTATAATTTTCTGTATAAATCACCGAGATACGGAATCTGTAGGCGAGCACGTGACATTCTTTGTTTTCCAGATTCTGTTTGTAAGAATCGATACAGCAATCCTATACCAAACAGCAATCCTATACCAAACAACCAGAAATAATTAGTGAGAAATTGTGAAAAGCCAATGACAATTTTTGTGTACACAGGAATATCTTGTCCACTCTCAAGCAAAATATCTGAGAGTCGCGGAATCACCGTAGTGAGCATCAGTATCATCACCGCAACAAAAGTCATTATGACAAAAGAAGGATAAATGAGGGCGTTGCGAGCTTTGGAGGTCACTGCGTATGTCCTATCAAGATAATTGGCAAGAAACTCAAATGCTTCACCAAGTCGCCCTGTCTCTTCTCCTGCTCGTACCATCTCAACATAAAACGAACTAAATATTTTGGGATGCTTTTCTAGTGCATTAGCTATTGTAGAACCGCCTTGTATATCGTTTGCCACCTCTCCTAATTTATCTTGGAGTACAGGACTTGTAGATTCTGCAGAAAGTAACCGGAAAGCTCGAAGAGCGGAAACTTGAGCCTCAAATAATGTAGTTATTTGTCGAGATAAAATAACAATATCTTTGTTCTTAACACGTTCGAAAAACGTGAGTCGCATATCAAATATCGAACTCGATTCTGCCGGAGTAATTGACGATAATGTTAGTCCACGTCGCTGCAGGGCAGTAATTGCCACATCCTTATTAATAGCATCTATGCTACCTTTTCTTTCTTTATTCTCCCTATCAACTGCTGTGTAGTAAAAAAGCGCCATTGTAAAGAATCTTAGAGAAGTCTATCAAGTACTTTTGGATTAATTGAGAATTGATATGCGCTATCAGCACTAATTTCGCCTCGTGCAACCAGCTCAGCTAATGAGCGATTCATATCAATCATCCCTTCTTTTGCTCCTGTTTCTATGACTGTATCTAGTTCATGGGTACGACTTTCACGGATAAGGTTTGAGACTGCCTTGTTTGCTACAAGTAGTTCGTATGCAGGTACTAAACCACCCCCAATACGCGGAACAAGTCGTTGGGAGAAAATACCGGCAAGAGACGAAGCAAGTTGTAGTCGAATCTGATTTTGCTGATCGCCAGGAAACGAGTCTATAATTCGATTCACTGTTTGTGACGCATTGTTTGTGTGTAGTGTTGAAAATACTAAATGCCCCGTTTCTGCTGCTGTCACTGCCGCCGCCATTGTCTCCGGACCACGCATTTCACCAATAAACAAAACATCAATATCCTGCCTAAACGCACCTTTGAGAGCAGTAGCAAAATCTTTTGTATCAATTTTTACTTCCCGTTGGTCAATAAGAGATCGTTGCGCTTCAAATACATATTCAATTGGGTCTTCTATCGTAATAATATGTTCGGCTCGCTCTTGATTTATCAGCTCAATGAGAGATGCAAGAGTTGTTGTTTTACCCTGCCCCACTGGTCCAACTACAAGAAAGAATCCTTGTGTTCGCCGAGCAAAGCTCTCGAGAATTGGCGGTAGGTTTAGTTCCGCAACAGTACGAATTTCTCGAGGAATGAGACGCATCGCAATTCCCGTATCTCCTCGCTGGGAAAAAGCGTTGCAACGGAATCGGTTCCCGTCTTCTAGCTGATATGAAAAGTCCAGTTCTTTCTCTTCGATAAATCGGTCTCTATCTTTTGCAGATACCATTACCTCCATCAATGCAAGCGTTTCTTTGCCGGTAAGAATGGGTTCTTTTACAAGAGATATCAGTGAACCGGCAACTCTAATAGTGGGATGTGATCCTGCGGATAAGTGTAAATCAGAGCCACCCTCATTTATAAGGATATTTATAAACTTCTTCAATGAACTTTTCGGCTCCATACGTATACCAATTGTATCGCATAAAATAAAGCGGGCTACTTACTCGTGTGTAGAACGTGTACATGCGCTTTCACGACATAGGTTACCCCTTCCTGTTTGCAACAGCGTCTTCAACAATCTGCAGCACCTCCGAAGGAATTGCATTTGCTTTAATAATATGTCCTGTTGCTCCAAGTGATTTAGCTTTATCAATGTTTTCTCGCTCGCTTTGATTTGAAAGAACAATAAGCACAGCGTTGGGTGCAAGATTTTGATTCTTTATTTCTTTCAGTAATTCAAATCCGTCCTTTCGAGGCATAACGAGATCAAAAAGCACTGCATCAGGTGTGAACCCCTCTTCGTGTAATTTCTCTAATGCAGCATCAGTACTTTGCGCCGTTTTGATTTTATGACCGGCCTGAGAGAATTTTAAACTATACATATCTATGAGAAAATCATCGTCATCAACAAATAAGATACTGTATGTTTTTTTTCCCGACATACTAATTACAGTACCATACTAACTTTCTTTCAGCATTTCTTCTTCCTCAGTTGGTTGTATCTTGTTGTGTGCAGCTATTTCATCTCCAAAATCATCGTCTGCTATCACTTTCTCGGCCAAAAGTGCGCCACCGAGCTTATTTGCTTCCGTAAATGGAATCTGTCCGTTAAATGACTTCAAAATTGCGTCTTCTTTCATTGAAAGCATTCCCCCTTTTCGAGCAATGTGCTGCACCTTATCTTCTGATGGGTCAGTAAGCACTTGATGTTCCAATTCTGCTGTCATGGGCAACAATTCAAAGACCGCAAGACGTCCACGTAACCCATTTGGGCATTCTTCAGTGGGTTTTGCCTCGTAGTATGTAGCAGGAACCTCTGGCTTGTATTTGTCATCTAAATCTGCAAACTGCTTATCAATCATGGCTTTGACGCTTTCATTCATTAGCTTCTCATCACCTGCACCAGGACATACCTTGCGTACCAAACGTTGTGCGACAGCAAGAACTAATGTTGGTGCGATAAGGAACGGGTCAACTCCCATGTCCACCAACCGTGGAATCACACCAATCGCTGAGTTCGTATGAATAGTTGAAAGCACAAGATGCCCAGTGAGAGCAGCTTGTACGGCAAGCTTCGCGGTTTCAGCATCTCGAATCTCTCCTACCATAATCACATCGGGGTCTTGTCGAAGTGTTGTGCGTAGCCCTGTAGCAAAAGTGTACCCAATTTCAGGACGCACCTGCGATTGACTCACTCCTTCCATAAAATATTCAACTGGATCTTCAAGTGAGAGAACATTCTTTGTTTCTCTATCAAGCTCTGAAAGCATAGAATATAATGTGGTTGACTTACCTGAACCCGTCGGACCAGACACAAGAATCAAACCATGAGGACGAGCAATCGCTTTCCGAATTTGATCGAGATTATCGGGAGTCAGACCGAGTTCATCGAGAGGAATGAAACCTTTCTCACGGTCAAGAATACGCATAACAATCTTTTCTCCATTTGAGGCAGGGAACGTGGAAACACGAAAATCGATTCTATGTCCTCCTATTTTCGCAGAAAATCGACCATCTTGCGGTTTACGTCTCTCGTCCAATCTCATTGAAGAGAGTACTTTAATACGCGCAACAATTGCCTGATGAACATTCACAGGAAGTGTTAATGATGTATGTAAAATACCATCTACACGAAAACGTACTTTTACCATTTTATCTGTCCGCTCAATATGCACATCGGATGCTCGCCCATCAACGGCATACCGTAAAATAGTCGCAACGATCTTAATAACTGGTGCGTCCTCCTTTATAAAAGTATTGTTTCCCTCTTCTTGTTCATCAATAGCCTCTTGGATATTTCGCTGATCTTCAGTTAATTCCGATTCGAGTTCAGTCAGTGCTCTCCCAACCTCACCGCCTAATGAGTTATACATTTTAAGCACATCTTGTAGGTCAGATTCGGAAATAAGAAATACTTTGTATGGCAACCCTTTCTTGCGTGCTAAAAAGTTTAAGGCATCAATCGCCTCCATATCATCTGGCTCTATCATTCCAACTTCGAGAACACCCTCTACGATACCAAGAGGAACCATTGAATAATGCCGTGCTGACTCCTCAGGTATGTGCTCTAAAATTTCAAATGGTATAGAGTCAGTCTCTAGCACACGTGTTGGTATTCCTGACGTACCAGCCTTTGCGGTCAAAATACTCTCCTGTGACACTCCTACTTCGCGCAATGCGTCTTCCAGAGGAATGCCACGCATTTTCGCATTTTCTAATACAATTTCAGCATCCTCTTGCGAGAGGACATCGTGTGCCACTAATCCTTGCATGAGGGTGTTCCTCATACGCATTATTGAGATTGTACAGCGTCAGTTGCGCCGTTTACTGATGGGGATTGTCTGTCTACAGGAGCAAATGGATTTGTACGCCCAACGGGTTCAGGAATGATTTCACGCCCAAAGTCACGCAGTGAAGCAAAGGCAGGATTCTCAAAAATAGAGCTATCAAGACGAATAGAACGCATGTCGAGTAGTACTCGTAAAATCTCTTGATCTGCCACAGAAGTATCGCTTCTTGATTCGCTACTCAATAAGCTCGAGCTTGGTTGTTGATCAGAAAGTCCAAACCATGCAAACGCTGCAATGATAACAACAAGTATACCGATTATTATTTTATTTTTCTGTATAAGATCTAACATACATATATTAGGGAAGCCAATAAGTTCGTAAAGTGACACCAAAAGTATAAATTGGTTCAGCGCCACTTGCTGAAGAAACGTCGCCACGTGGTCGCACGCTCAAAGAAACGAGGTCAACTATACGGAGGCTCGATTCGAGGTCACGCATAAGCAAAACAAATTCATCGTAAGTAGCAAGAACTTCAAACTGCAGTGGAAGCGAGCGATATGGTTTATTTTGGGTCGCACCGCCATTAAGCACTGTCCCTTCATTTTCATCTGCTAGTATACTCGATTCTTGTACGGTAACGTTTTGAATACGAATATTATATTTTGATGCAATGCCATCCATGTCAAGTACGAGTCGAACGTTATCAACATGGTCAGGGAGCATTTTCTGTAG
>DCYW01000012.1:0-1173 GCA_002331185.1 Patescibacteria group bacterium UBA2100
AAACGCCTCATTTTAGTGAGGCGTTTTAAATTATTTACGGAAACAGTCGCGACACTTGAGGTTACCAGTTTCACGTGGTTCAAATGGCAAGCTTGTGATGGCTCCCCCACAATCGGCACACGTCCAATTACCTTCAAACATCTGACGGTCACTTGCCCCAGCTAGGTGGTCACCTTGGCGCTTTTTGTGACAATCACGACACATAAGTGAACCTTCTCGTGCTGGATCTGGCTGGAAAGGAAGCTCTGTAATTGCAGCTCCACATCCACCACATTTCCAATCACCAGTGAACATTTTTCTTTCGTCGTTCATTTTGAAATGAGTTGTTGCTAGTAGTATGTCTCCAGTTCGACTCGATTGCTGCATACTAAAACTCTGCAAACAAACCACACATGAAAACCATGTAAACAATACCATGTATGTTATACTGCCGCATCATGGAAACTCTCGCACTGGAGATAACTAACTTAAATAAATCGTACGGAAAAACTGTCGCAGTACACGATCTTTCCCTTACTGTTCCCAAAGGTGCTTTTTTGGGACTTCTCGGGCCAAATGGTGCGGGTAAATCGACAACTATAAACTGTATTGTTGGGGTGAACAAAATAACCAGCGGCACCATTAAAACGTTTGGCTTAGATGTTGAAAAAGACTACCGTGAATCACGAAAAACACTTGGCATAGCTCCACAAGAATTTAACATCGATATTTTTGGCAAAGTAGATAAACTTTTAGATTACGCAGCTGGCTACTATGGAATGAAAGCTCCCCAACGAAAGGAACGTATTGAGCAACTCCTTACACAATTCGATTTGCAGAAACATCGCAATAAACCTTTTATGGATCTTTCTGGTGGTTTGAAACGCCGAGTTATTCTTGCCCGTGCACTGGTACATGACCCTGAGCTGCTTATTCTTGATGAACCAACCGCAGGAGTCGATGTTGAACTGCGAAGAGAGCTGTGGAGTTACTTGCAACGGCTCTCAAGTGAAGGAAAAACGATAGTACTTACTTCGCACTACCTTGAAGAGGTTGAACTGCTAGCCGACCGATTCGCATTTATATCTGATGGAAAAATAATTGCTCAAGGTTCGAAAGAAAAAATGCTTGCAGGAGGTAAAAAACTTGAGGATGTATATCTTGCATTAACAGGTAAAAAAGATGTTGTATGAA
>DCYW01000012.1:1563-27868 GCA_002331185.1 Patescibacteria group bacterium UBA2100
CAGACTATCTTTAGTCCTCTCATTTCTGCAACACTCTTTATATTCGTATTCGGAACGATTGTCGGTGCGCGCATAGATGAAATCGGTGGTGTGTCATACATCATATTCGTCTTTCCAGGTATTTTGATTATGAACGTACTGACTTCGTCATTCTCTCAAGCGTCTAGTAACGTATACTTCGCAAAATGGGCGCGCACCATTGAGGAGCTCCTCGTTTCTCCGCTTTCATACTTTGAAATTATGGTGGGTACAGTACTTAGTGCCGTTGCGCGTGCTCTTACTGTGGGTGTGGTCATTCTGCTCGTTGGCATGCTGTTTGGTGCAGTTAGTATGTACAGTCTCCCACTCTTTATTTTTTACGTGATGGGAATATCAGTTATATTCGGGCTTTTGGGAATCATCACTGGACTAGTAGCAAAAAGCTTTGAACAGCTGAATATTTTGAGCACCTTTATAATTATGCCGTTCTCGTTTTTAGGAGGAATGTTTTACACGCTTGATATGCTGCCTCCTATTGCACAAAACATGACTCTCCTCAACCCGTTCTTCTATTTTGTAGATGGTGTACGCTATGCAATGACTGGTATTAATGATGCTAATTTATTAGCCGGTGCAACCCTTATACTTTCGCTTGTAATTGTTTTTGGATTTATCGTGTGGAAGATATTCCAAACTGGTTGGCGCATTAGAGAATAGCTGCTATTCACAGTATACTGTTCCCATGGCCTGGAGAATAATAACTGCATTCCTACTTTCACTGATTGCGTTTGCCTTATGGGCTGCGACAACACAGACAATTACAGAACCAAATGCGCTCGGTAGTGAGTATACGACTGTCACAGAAGTTATCGATGGAGACACTATTGTTGTTTCAAGTGGCGAAACAGTGCGTCTGATTGGTATTGATACGCCAGAGTTATACGAAGGAGCGAATGCAGAATGTTTTGCCACTGAGGCAAAATCGCGAACAGTACAACTCCTTGCTAGTAAGAAAATACGTTTGGTGCGCGATGTGTCTGATCTAGATAAATACGAGCGTCTATTGCGATATGTATATATAGATGATCCGCTTTCTTCAATTACCGAAGAAACATCAATTAACGAAATTTTAGTACAGGAAGGCTATGCAGTAGCGAAATCCTATCCACCCAACACTACACTCAGTGAGACACTCGAGCAACTTGAAGAACAATCCAAAGAACAAGGATTGGGACTCTGGAGTTCATGTAGATGAGAGAGCGGTCACACAGTGACCGCTCTCTCATCTACACACTTTATATAGGTATGTAAACGGATAACTAAACTAACTGCATTGCAGACACTTGCATCCATGCGGTTTGATGAATGCATCTACATATTCTTTACCGTAATCGTATCCTAACTCTTCACCTGCTTGTATATCACGCAATGCGTAAAATCTAATCTCCCCTGCTTCTATCTCTGCTTCTACATTAGGTTCGCACAAATGATTCATGTAGCGTGCAATATTGTCGCGTGTCGATCCATCAATGGTATAGTCATCATCAATTTCAAAAAGATACCGTGTGGAGCGCGTTTCTGCCTCAACTGCACTAATAAGTTCACCCTGATATTCGACAATAAACTCACCCTTCTTTATTGTACGCATTGCGAAAAGACCTAACCCCATTCCAGCTGCTGCCCGCTTCACTTTAAAACTTCTTTGTTCTTTACCCATATTGACTGTACTATAATAAGCACAATGGATATTTTCACAAGTACAGCTACCACAAGTACCGGCTCGTCGCTCTGGGAGATCCTTTTCTACGGGATTATAGTTATTTTTTTGCTCTATAGTGCAGTGCTAATATTTCACTGGTTTTCATTTAGCATGCGCCCACGAACTGCAATTGGCGTAACTGTGCTCTATGTAACAGTAAGCATGGTATTTCTCATCTTTATGACAACGAGTTTCTTTACTCTCATTTCACTCTAAATATGGAACGCATCGTCTTACAAAAAAATATTCACATGCAGCCAGATGAAAAAATGTTATTGGTAGTGCGGAAGCATTGGTTTGTACAGTTAGTTGAGGCACTTCCTATCATTCTTGTTGGGATTGTTCCCTTTATCTTCGTCATCTTCTTTGCACCATACATATCAGTACATCCAGCACTCGCTACTTTCCTAACTACCGTATGGCTTCTGGTTATCTGGATGATGGTGTTTACCGTCTGGACTAACTATTACCTCGATATTTGGATAGTAACTGACAAACGAATTATCAACATCAATCAAATCAATTTGTTCCGTCGAGAGGTTTCCACTCTTCGCATCGAGCGTGTTCAGGATATAAAGGTAGAAACGCACGGTTTCTTTGCAACCCTCTTTAGTTTTGGCAACCTCCAGGTACAAACTGCTGGCCCTGAAGCAGCATTTTATTTAATTGAAGGTATCCCATACGCAAGCAATGTGCGAAACTCTATCCTAGAGCGTGTTGATATGGTCACTGAGCATAAGAATGAAATTGAGTACAATAAAGAAGAACGTCCGCCAGAAGGAGTCTAAGCAGGGCTCATCCGCAACATACAAGACACGTGTAGTGTTTTTTGCTACTATTGCGCTTAATGAAACTCTCAACTGATAGTTATAAAGGAGTCCGCGATTTTTATCCACGCGACAAGTTTGTGCATGACTATATCCTTAATACATGGGCACATACATGTGAGAGTGTAGGGTACGAACCCTACGCCGCATCAATCCTCGAACCGGCTGAACTCTACAAAAGCAAAACAAGCGATGAAATAGTAAATGAACAAACGTACACATTTGAAGATCGCGGTGGACGAGAAGTAACACTACGACCTGAAATGACTCCTACTGTTGCGCGCATGGTGGCACGTCAACAACGTGAACTTGGATTTCCGCTACGTTGGTATTCAACACCAAACTGTTTTCGCTATGAACGTATGCAACGCGGTCGCTTGCGTGAATTTTGGCAACTAAATGCCGATTTATTTGGACTCTCAGGCATTGAAGCTGATACCGAAATAATTATGCTTGCTCATTCATTGATGAAAACATTTGGTGCAACTGATGCTGATTTTGAAATACGTCTCAATGATCGTCGTGTATTCGACCACATTTTCGATGAAGCAGATATTGATGCAGGAACGCGAAAAAGCGTTATTTCGCTACTCGACCGTCGTACAAAAATAGATAACTTCGAAAGCGAACTTGCTGCACTTACTGGTGACAAAGCGACCATTCTTTTGAATCTTTTCAACAGCGCAGCAAGTAATGTACTTTTAGAGGATGTGCGAGAGTCACTTATAAAACGTGGTGTCGAGAACGTTGTCATTGATACTTCGATTACCCGTGGGTTTGATTATTATACTGGCATGATCTTTGAAGTATTCGATACGGCACCAGAAAATAACCGATCACTCTTTGGTGGTGGGCGGTACGATAACCTTCTAGAAGTATTCGGAGTCGAAAAAGTATCCGCTGTAGGTTTTGGCATGGGTGACGTTACCATCAAGGATTTCCTTGAGACACACGACCTTCTCCCAGAATACGTTTCCCCTACAGACATAATGCTCTGTGTTCTCGATGAAAGTGCATCATCTTTTGCTGATTCTGTCGCTCAAACATTGCGTGAACAAGACATGAATGTCGCGGTGAACTATTCATACAAAAAAGCTGGTAACCAGATAAAGATGGCAGATAAGAAAAGCATCCCGTTTGTAGCATGTATTGGAAAACAAGAAATGGAAAGTAACTTGCTCACAGTAAAACATCTTTCAAGCGGCGAACAAAAAGAGCTCCCCGTTGAAGCTGTTGCTGACCACATATTTACTCAGGAAATATAGCTTCCTGATTCACTATTCCTTCCTATAATTAAAAACGACCAATTAATTGGATGTATTTTAATTCTCACTTCTTACAACCTCTCATCCTATATATCAGTTAACTGATATATTTTCGATAGGAACCTATACCACTGCGTATGGTATACTCTCGTGCATGCGTAAAATCGTATTCGATATCGAAACGAGTAACCAATTTTCTGATGTTGGTTCAGGTGACCCAACAGCTCTCGATATTTCTGTTGTGTGTATTCACGATTCAAAAACAAATAAATATCTCTCGTTCTTTCAAGAAGATTTTTCCGATCTTTGGAAATACATCGAAAAAGCCGATATGCTCATCGGCTATAACTCCGATCACTTTGATATTCCACTTCTTAACAAATACTACCCTGGAGACCTCACACACATTAAGAGCCTCGATTTGCTCAAAGAAATTCACGACTCCCTTGGGCGACGCTTAAAACTTGATGCGGTGGCAGAAGCAACCCTCGGAAAAAATAAGAGCGGCAATGGACTGCAAGCAATAAAGTGGTGGAGAGATGGGGAGCGTCAAAAAGTTATCGACTATTGCATTCAAGATGTAAAAGTCACTAAAGATATATATGACTATGCACTCAAAAACGGCAAAGTGCAATACAAAGATCTAGGAAAAATGAAAGATATTCCACTTAATACAAAAGAATGGGAAGATAAAGAAGATTCGTCACTCACCCACATATTGCCTTTTTAAGGCTTTTCAAAATAAGAGATACAACCCAGCTAAATATATGGACATCCGATGTCCATATATTTAACTGGGTTGTTAGTGTGACAGGATGACAAGCATGCGTTCCATTATTTATTATATACTGCCGTCAGTATTAATGTTCATATAGCTATTAGAAGATAGTTACAGTGAGAACTATACCAGCTGCAAGTATCAATCTATATATAATAAACACATAAAGTGTATTGTTTTGTAAAAATTTAAGCAGTAGGTGAATAACCAACAACGCAACAACAAATGCAGTCACTGTCCCTGCCACCATCTGCATAGTGATTTCAGCTATACCCAGTTCAAGTGCTTGCTTCGCCCCTGCACCTAAAAGGATCGGTACTCCAAGCAAGAAGCCAAATCGCGCGGCTTCACCTCGCGTCATGCCAAAGAGCATACCTGCCGAGATAGTCATACCTGAACGACTCATTCCAGGAATAAGTGCTAACGATTGAAACAATCCAATGACGAAACCACGCCTCCAACCGTACGCAACGGAGGTAAATTGAGTGAGCCAGCCTGAGTATCGCTCAGCTGCAAACATAACTACTGATCCAAAAATGAGTGCTCCTGCAACGAGCAGCGGATTCCGAAAAAGTGTTGCCATAGTCTCTTCTAAAATAAGCCCAAGTATAACCGCGGGAATTGTTCCAGCAATAAGCGCCAAAACAACTTCCTCATTACAAGAAAACTTTTGTTGAGAAAATATTTTTTTAGGAATTACAGGTGTAGAACAAATAAGTACATAAATATCTTTCCAAAAATAAATAACGATTGCTGATGCTGTTGCAAAGTGCAACAGCGCATCAAACGCCAAGTCAAGGTTACCAATAGTGCCCAATAGTTGATGTGCGAGAATCAGATGCCCCGACGAGGAAATTGGCAAAAATTCTGTTAGCCCTTGTATAGCTCCGAGTAGGATATGTGCAAAAATAGTAGACTCAAACATGAACGATACTATCATACAATAGTAATCTGCTTTAGGGTAATGCTCTATTGGAACAAAAAAAGAATCTCGAACTCTTATTGTAATCGTTACGGATACTATACTGAGCACGCGACACAGGATCAAACAACAACCCCGAAAGGGATGAGTTTCCAAAGTGTCCGAAAGCACTTTTTTAGTTTACTGCATCAGCTCTCGCAACTTACAGTACTCACACTCCCCTTTCTGGTGTTTGTCACACCGCTTGTCCCAGAACGATAAGTTTAAAACTTCTGTAGACATTTTTTCTATTTCTTTTAAAAGGACGTCGACGTCGTTTTGTGTAATGGTAAACTCTTCACGTACGTATGTGCCGTTTTCTTTTGGTTGTATGAAATCAAGAACCGCATTCTTCATTTTGTACTTGTCTTGTGCATCAATAAGCATTCGATAGAACACGAGCTGCCTGAAGTAATTCCCTGAGCCAACTGCTTTAGTTTTACCTATTATATGGTTCCGGGATTTTGGCTTTCCCGTTTTATAATCTACTACAGTAATTCCGTCTACATATACTTCTGCTTTATCGAGCTCGCCACGAACGCGAATGTTAGGAAGTATTTCCAGAGAAAGTGGTATCGAGAGATCAATTTTATATGCATTGAGCGTATCTTTGCACCACGTCCCTTGATACGTATCAAACCATCCAGACAGCGAATCGTGCCCCTGTTCGTACATTTCGGTAAACGCATTGCCCGAGAGAGATGTCTGCTCAAGCGCTTTTTCATATGCATCTAGCAACATATCTTTCGTTACTTCGTCATTTTGATATGTAACGAAGAATGTTTTTAGTGCCCGGTCTACCGCAGTACCCAATGTCATATACTTAGTAGGTATTTTGGGGATACGTACAAGATTGCTATAAAAATACTGCCACGGACATGTCAAATAATTATTAAGTGCAGTCACCGAAAGACCTTGTTCAATAAATAAGTCTTTCAAATATTCGCTGTCAGCAACAGAAAGACTCTGGGTGTCTCGCTTAGCCTGTAAAAACACCTCTGGTGATAACCTCTCTTCAAATGCGCTTTCGTCAATATCTTCCGTATACGAATCGTTCATCTCTTCAATAAACTGAGACGGGAGCCTGTCTTTACCGCTCTGGGACACCCTTCCATAGCTCACACTCACGCGCGAACGCGCGCGAGTAAGCGCAACATAAAACAACCTTCTCTCGTCTGCATTATCTTGATCAACTGGACCGTCAATTGGCAACGTAAAGCTAGATATACTCCGTTTATTTCCCCAATGAGTATCCCAAGCGCCTACCAAATACACGTAATCAAACTCTAGACCTTTCGCCTTATGTGCTGTCATTAATCGCACTCCGCGATGAGCATAGTGCATGCCGGCTGATTGTTTGATTGAAATATTATACTCGTCCATCAAATCAAGATGTGCTATAAGGTCTTGTAATTTATACGTTCGATTACCACGTGCGAGTTCTTCTACAGTACGTGCAAGAGAATGAAGTTTTTCGAGCATTTCTACTGAACGAGACGAGTTAAGCGCTGTAGTAAGAAATCCTGATTCGTCAAGAACTAAGTTAAATACGTCGGTTACTGGGTCATTATTCCCTGCTTGTGCCCACTTTGATAATCGCTTTGCAAACACAGAAAACTGCTTTATATCGCTTACGCCAATATCTTTCAATTTATTCTCAGAAAAAATACAATCGTACACGGGGGTCCGATTGCGCGAGCTGTATTTAAGTATTTTAAAAATATCGATTGGTTCAAATCCAAGAAACCGCACGTGCAGTACCTGCGATACTAACTCTTTATTCCCGAAGTCGGCAACTGTGCGCAGTAGTGCAACAAACTGTGCAATGCTGGTATCATCGAGTACATTGCGATTGGATTCTATAGAGTAACTAATTCGTTCACGCTCAAGTGCTTGAGCAATATACGCAGCATCAGCATTTGTTCTATAGAGCACTACAATTTCATCAGGTTCTACTCCTTCACCAATATGCTTTTCAATATCACGAGCAACCCATAATGCTTCAACTTCATCAGAAGCAAACGTGCGAATCTCAACAGCTTCTTTTTCTATGGCAGCGCGTGATTCAAGTGCAACGCGCTCAATGTCGTCATCGGATGATGAGATAACGCTATGTGCAACATCAAGGATGTTCTGGCCAGAGCGATACGAGTGCTTTAGTTCCACCACCCGCGCGTTTGGATATTTATTCGTAAAGTACAAAAAGTTCTCTAAAGATGCCCCCTGGAAGCGATAAATGGCCTGCTTCTCATCGCCGACAATAAATAAATTTGGATCTTCATGGAAATCAACCAGCAACTCCAATAAGCGATTTTGTGATGCATTCGCGTCCTGATGTTCGTCTGCTAAAACATATTGGTACTCTTCTTGTAATCGCTGTAGTACATCTCTATCCTCATCTAGTCGACGTACTACAACGCTGATCATATCGTTATAGTCGTATAATTTACGTTCGCATAGTGCGGCTTCGTATGCATCGTAGAGTTCAACCAACTCTTTGTTCTTTTCAATACTTTTTTGTGTTTTCTGATGTACCGTCTTCATCTTGCCCTTATAGGCACCCTTTTCATTATATAAATCATTTTGTGCATAAAAAAGTTTTTCACTCTCTTCGACACGCTTTTTGAAATCATCTGGCTCTACATACTCACTCTTGAGATCTCCAATAGCATTGAGGCTTTTTTTGACATAGGCAAAGTTATCGTGGAATGGTCGTAGTAGATTAAGATGGTCTCTTTTTTCGATAATCTCTCGCATCATTAGAATCTGATCGATATCAGTAATTTGCTCTGAACTGATGAGACGTGGAAAATCTTCAGGAAACCGCTGAATGGTCATGTTGCAAAATCCATGGAAGGTATGTATTGCAACACGATATGCATCAGAACCGATCATAGATACAAGACGCTTCCGCATCGCAGCAACGCCAGCTTCAGTAAACGTCAACGCGAGAATAGATGATGGATCAGTATCAGTTTGTTTTAAAATATGTGCGATGCGCAGTGTCAGTATTTGTGTCTTCCCGGTTCCAGGACCTGCAATCACCATAACTGGCCCTTCTATAGTATCTACCGCTTTACGCTGCTCTTTATTAAGCATTGCATAGCTCCTATTGAATTCGGGAGTAGTTTTAGCGCGTATCATTACACCAGTATATAGAAGGCTTCGCACCTGTCGAACTATTGATCTAAATAAATAGCCAAGCACCCAAAATGTTTGCAGGGTCACCCTCTGTTTGGTAGTTTGTATAGAGAATAAAAAGCAACGGAAGGATAGTGACAATGGTACAATTGCTATCAAAAATTGAGCAAGCACAAGAGCTCGACAAAGCACTTGTGAGTATTCAAGCGGAGCTTCTGCTTCCGATAAACAACACCGAAGATCTTCCGCCGATACACTCCGTCGCGGAGCAGTGGAAATTGTGGCAGGTTGACAATTGGAATCATCAGCGAGAGTTACTTTTCTTTGATCTCTGGGAGAATTATCCACTGCGACTCACTTCCCATCTTCGTTGGATGTGTGCTCAAACTCTAATTATATCTCCATCGGAACCTGAGAAAATCGCTCATATTGTTGAAGTTATTGAATGCGGTCTCATGACGTACCAGATCTCATATGGTAAGTAAGATATTCTCTCTTGTGTTCATTTAATAAAGATAGGTCGCGACTACAATTGTTGCGATCTATTTTCATACTCAAGCGGTAGCTGCGACAAGGCACTATACACGCTCAAAAGTGCTGAATGCCTCAGTCAATTGAGGCATTCATTTATCATACAAAAGTTGCTTTTTACGTATTCTTAACTGCGCTTGAAACAGCTTCCACCACACCCTCATCAAATGGGCCTGGTATTATCTTTATGTCCGTTGGCTCAGACACGAGTGCTGCCAATGCCTCAGCGGCAGCTAGTTTCATATCATCAGTAATTTGTGCTACCTGCGCTTCAATAGCCCCTTTAAATATACCGGGAAACACCAACGAATTATTTACCTGATTTGGATGATCCGAACGACCTGTTGCAACAACAGCAGCTCCTGCGCTACGAGCTAACTCTGGTTCTATCTCTGGTGTAGGGTTTGCAAGCGCGAAGATAATTGGGTTTTTGTTCATGGTCTCTAGCATCTCCTTAGTTAGAATATTTCCCGCAGACACTCCGATAAATACATCTTTGCCAACGACAGATTCCTCAAGGCCACCACAAATTTCGCTAATAGCACAACACTCTAAGATTTTTTCTTGCGCAACGTTCAAGTCTTCGCGACACTTAGATACGATTCCTCCACCATCAACAATAGTTACTCGTGGAAATCCTGCTTTTTGTAGCAGTGCAACAATCGCAATACCTGCAGCACCAGAGCCTGTTACTACAATCTTTATCTCTTCTTTCTTTTTGTTTGTTACCGTGAGTGCATTTAAAAGACCTGCAAGCACAACGATCGCTGTTCCATGTTGATCATCATGAAACACAGGAATATCAAGTGCTGCACGAAGTCGTTCTTCTATCTCAAAACAACGTGGCGCGGAAATATCCTCCAAGTTAATGCCACCGAAAGTGGGTGCAATACGTATAATAGTTTCTACAATTTCGTCAACATCTTGTGTGCCGAGAGCTATAGGAAATGCATCAACACCAGCGAATGTTTTAAACAACACGCACTTCCCCTCCATCACTGGTAGCGCTGCTACTGGCCCAATATTACCAAGACCAAGCACTGCCGAGCCATCGGTAATAACGGCAACCATCTTTTTTGTAGCAATAAGATCACGTGCTCGCTCAGGATTTTTAACTATTTCTTGAGACACTGCTGCAATACCAGGAGTATACGCAACAGACAACTCTCCTGTATTTGTTACTGGGAAGGTACTCTCTATACGAATTTTTCCACCTTTTTTGTCGTGCTGTTTTATTGATTCCTCTCCGTAATCCATAGTGAAAAAGTATACCATAGTACATATCTCTTCTCTGTGCATATACACTCTTGCACAAGAACGTACACAGGTATATAGTTGCCCAAATATATGATTACAATAAAAGAAAAATCATACTCGGTTGAGGATATTATGCGTCCGGCAATCTTTACTAGTAGCACTGCAACGTTAGAAGAAACATTGCAAAAAATGATTACCGAACGGCGAAATTCTCTTACTGTGTTAGCAGAAGACGGAACACTCATGGGAATGGTAAACGCTATTGATATTATCAAGGCAGTGCTTCCAAACTATATGGAAGAAAGTAACCTTGCGGCGCGCTTCTCAAACATTGAGCTTCTTAAGGAAGATGCTGAGCGTGTAAAAGATACACCTGTGGCAGACTTTATGGAAACTGAAGTCCCTACCATTAAGGTAGACGGGAACGTCATTGAAGCAGCAGCTATCGCAGCGCACACAGGTCGTGGACGTATTGCAGTAGTAAATACAGACAACAAACCTGTAGGTATTCTTACTCGAACCGAACTTAAGCAAGTTATTGGAGCAACCCTCGGCATGTGTGGAGACTGCTTCACTGACAGTGACGACAAATAACTTTATCAACAGTGCAAAGAGGTCACGACAGGATGGCTTTTTTGTGTGTAATCACTTCTATGACAACAGCAGCAATAATCAGTACTATTATTTTTGGAGGGACCTTTGCCCTCATTTTAACAGAGAAAGTACATCGAAGCGTAGTTGCAATGGCAGGTGCCGTACTTATGGTCCTGGCAGGCATAACATTCGATTTTTACTATCCAGAAGATGCCCTGAATGCTGTTGATTTCAACACATTGGGACTTCTTTTTGGCATGATGATACTTGTCGTAGTTCTTGAGAGAACGGGCGTATTCCAATATCTTGGTATTCTTACTGCAAAGAAAACCAAAGGGAATCCATGGCTTCTTATGCTTGCTCTTGGCACCCTGACTGCAGTATTGTCGATGATTCTCGACAACGTAACAACTATTATTTTAATCGTACCTATTACGATTATCATCGCTCGAATGCTGAAAATCAGCGCAACACCACTCTTGCTTGTTGAAGCTATGCTTTCAAATGTCGGAGGTACTGCAACCCTTGTGGGTGACCCGCCAAACATCATGATTGGTTCAGCGGCTGATTTTACCTTCAACGCCTTTCTTGCACATTCACTTCCTACAGTACTTGTTGTCGGAGTAGTCACATTTATCATATTCCGATTCCTTTTCAAAAAAGAGCTTTCAAAAGCTCCTGAAAACATTGAAGAACTCATGCAAATGAACGAAAAGGACGCCATTACCGACTTACCTACACTTAAAAAAGGTCTCGCTGTGCTCGCTGGTGTTGTTGTTCTTTTTTTCCTTCATGGCGTTCTACAACTTGAAGCCTCGCTCATTGCACTCATCGGAGCAGCTGCAATCTTACTCCTCGTTACTGCAACAAAAGATCCACAGCCAATTATTGAAAAAACAGAGTTGTCAGTACTTCTGTTTTTTGCCTCTCTTTTCATTACCGTTGGAGGTCTTGAACATGCTGGAGTACTAGAGAGTCTCGCTCAAATAATTACATCAAGTGCAGAAAGTAACCTTCTTCTTACCGCTATCATTATTCTATGGGTAGCTGCGATTGCTTCAGCTATTGTTGATAACATTCCACTTACCGTCGCAATGATTCCAATTATTCTCTATCTACAACAATCGGGTGTTCCTGTAGATCTTTTGTGGTGGGCATTGGTGTTTGGTGTTGGATTTGGTGGCAATGGATCCCCAATTGGTTCTACCGCAGGTATAATTGTCGTTTCAAAATCAGAGCAAACAGATGAGCCGATTAGCTTCAAACGATGGTTGAAATACGGAATCCCTGCAACTACTGCCGGTCTTGCTATCGCCTCAGTAGTTTTGGTTATTTTCTATTACAGTGGGTTTGTGACTGTGTAATAACAACTACACATCACGTAACATTCAGAAACCCTTCCCTCAAAATCATCCTTGACAATACACGGAATGTTTTCAGATCCCCCCAACAAGATTAAGTGAATGTTCAAACGTCTTGTTTACATGCTCCAAGTCTTCTGCAACTCTTGTGATAAGCACTCTTTCCTCTGGACTCAAATCATCTTACGCTTCTTTTCTTTGTCTTCTTTCTTTTTTCTTTACAAACCTTTTTAACATGCGTCAATTATTATGCTTAGTATAGCATCGAGAAAAAACTCATCAGATAACTGATGAGTTTTTGGATTTAGTAATTCTTCAATTGAGCAGCTCGTTCGTGAAAGCGAATTTTTTCGAGTGCTTTTGCTTCAATTTGACGGATACGTTCTCGTGTCACACCAAACATCTTCCCCACTTCTTCAAGTGTATGGCAAATTCCTTCATCGTTGAGTCCATTGCGCATCTCAAGAATCTTACGCTCTTTGTCTGAAAGTTCATCCAAAACAGCAGTAATGTGCTCTGAGAGAATACGACGGCTTGCTGCTTGGTCTGGAGATTCCATTTTATCATCAGCAATAAAATGGCCAAGAGTCGATTTGTCCTCACCTTCATCACCAACAGGTGACTCAAGAGAAACAGTCGCTTGGCTAATCTTTTGAATGTGGTGTACTTTATCTACTTCAAGCCCCATCTCCACTGCAATTTCTTCTGGCATTGGATCGCGCCCCAAGTGTTGTGAAAGTTCGCGTACTTTTTGCTTGTACTTAGCGATTGTCTCAACCATGTGCACAGGAATACGAATTGTTCGTGATTGATCAGCAAGAGCACGAGTAATAGCTTGGCGAATCCACCACGTTGCGTATGTAGAGAATTTATATCCCTTTGTGTAATCAAATTTGTCCACTGCCTTAAAGAGACCGAGATTACCTTCTTGGATAAGGTCTAATAGCGTCAGGTCGCTTGAGCGCCCTACGTATTTCTTAGCAATGGAAACGACAAGACGAAGGTTCGATCGAGCAAGAATCCCTCGCGCCTCATCGTCTCCCTCTTCAATACGTTTAGCAAGCTCCTTCTCGCGGTCTGCAGTAATAAGTGGGTACTGCCCTATTTCTCGGAGATACATCTGAACCGAATCACGTGATGCGTCACTCCCTGAACCAAATTTTTTTCGGTCGAGCAATAATTCTGTGTTGTCATTCAAAAGGCCTCCACTTTCGAGGACGTCAATACCAGCAGCACCAAAACGTTCGTACATTTCTTCAAGGAAGATAATATCTTGTTCGATAGTTGGAAATTCTTTCAGTATCTCATCATACGTTACATAACCTCGTTCGTGTCCCTTTTTAAGCAGTTTCTCTGCTTGCTTTTCTTTCTTATTTGGTGATTTTTTCGGTGGCGTGCGCTTTGGAGTCATCTTTTTCGCCACAGGAGCAACTGAAGATTTAACAGCTACGGCCTTCTTTGACGCCGTTTTTTTACCGACAACCTTCTTAGACGGTGTCTTTTTAGCACTCGTTTTTTTCTTTGCACCTGCTGTTTTGCCTGCCTGCGCAGACCGGCGAGCAGCTTTTTTTACTGTCTTCTTTTGAGCCATAGTTTTATAGTACTTTATAGGTTTTTTACTAAATTACAAGGGTTTATAGATGGCTGTCAAGTTTACGCAATTTTTCGAGAATATCTTGATGTTTTTGCTCATATGCAGCGATATCTTTTTTATTATCCTCACTTTCAGCTTTTCGTATTGCAATACTCGCATCATCAAGCTCTTTTTGAAGTCCCCTCTTCAAAAGACGTTCGATGAGCTCATTTATTGCACGCTTCATGCTATCTTCGTCATGATACAGTGCCTCAAACGTAAATGCCGCTTCTTTATTTCCCGCCAATTTCTCTTCCAATGCTTTAAACCCAATAGGAGTCAATGCCTCTTCTATCTGGATTTTTAACCTTTTACAATCAACCAATTGATCATCCAAACCTTGCTGCCAAAGATACATTAATACCAACTCTTCTTCTGCGCCAAGAGATGCTACATCTTTTGTAGGTATTGTTTGTGGCTGTATCCCTTCGTTTACTGGAACAGCCTTTAGTTTTGAAAGTTCCCTCCGTACTGCTTCTTCTCCCACAGATAACTGAGCTGCTACTTTTTGAACAAAGTGACTCTTATCAATCTCACTCTCAATATCAAGTAAGTACGGTAGTATTTCCTTTTGTACAGTGAGTTTGAACGCTCGTTCATCTTTTGATTTTCTCCGACACAACTGGAGAAGAAAATCAATGATATGTTGAGAGTCTTTTATGGTTTTCTTCCACGCTTCAATTTCACCACTGGCAAGCATATCTGCTGGATCAGTACCTTCAGGCAGCGCAGCAATTTTTACATCAAAACCAGCGCTCAATGCAGCTCGTGCAGACTTTCCAGCACTTGCAATACCTGCAGCATCAGCGTCTAGTGCGATACAGAGGTTCTTAGACATACGACCAAGTAGTGTTATGTGCTCAGAGGTAAGCGCAGTCCCAGAGAGTGCAACAGCGTTGTTGTACTTAGCCTGGTGCGTAGCAATGAGATCCATTTGCCCTTCTACTAATACTGCAAAATTTGCCTTCCGGATAGCTTGCCGCGCCCTGTCGTAACCGTACAAAATCTTTGATTTATGATACAAAGGAGTTTCAGGCGAGTTTATATACTTCCCAGTATTATCATCCTCTTTATCGAATATACGTCCAGAAAATGCCACGATACGTCCAGCACTGTCTGCAATTGGAAACATAATACGTGAACGAAAACGGTCATAAGAGCCCTTGCTACCCTTTTTTATAAGGCCTGCCTGCTCAATGTTCTTTTCACTGAACCCGACGCCTTTTAAGTAATCATATGCTCCACTCCAACCATCTAATGCAAATCCAATACGGAACGAATCAATAGTTTCATCAGTCAATCCACGTTCTTGTAGGTAGTTAACTGCCTTAGTATTCTGTTTGAGATTCTCTGTATAGTACTGAGTTACTGATTCTAAAATCGAGAATAATGCATCGTTATCATCTCTCTGAACTCCTTTTTCATAGACAAGTTCTATCCCTGCTTTGTCGGCAAGAGTTTTGAGTGCCCCTTTGAAATCAAGTCCTTCAATTTCTTGCACAAACGTGAAAATATCTCCTCCAACACCACAGCCAAAACAGTGGTAGTTCTGCCTCATTGGTGAGACCATAAACGAAGGCGTCTTCTCAGCATGAAACGGGCATCTCCCCTTTAAACTAGTGCCTGCAGGCTTTAATTCAACGTATTGTCCAACTACTTCTTCGATAGAGAGGCGCTCTTTTATGTTTTGAGTGTTTTGTGATGCCATACGATAATGCAATAGTACCACGCCTCTCTTTTAAAGGCGTAGTACATACCATATGTGTTTTTACAAAGTATTAGTCTTCCCGTTTTCGCTCATTCTCAGACAATTCGCTTTGGAGATCATTCATGGCAGTGTTTTTAGCACTTCCGGCGAATCCTGTTCCTGCTGGGACAAGACGTCCAACAATCACATTTTCTTTCAATCCTTCGAGCTTATCTTCCGCTCCACGAACAGCAGCCTCACTAAGTTTGCGTGTCGTGTTTTGGAACGATGCTGCCGAAAGGAAGCTATCTCGAGTGAGCGCAGTCTCAGTAATACCGGTTACTAACTGATCTGCAGTTGCAATATCACCTCCTGCGTTCTTAATACGTTCATTTTCTCTTTCTAACTCAACATCTTCTACAACTTGTCCAACTGAGAACTTAGTGTCTCCTGCGTTCTTAATCTTTCTTCGTGAGAACATTTGTTTAATGACAACCTCAAGGTGCTTACGAGATACGGCGACACCTTGGAGCTCATAAATCTTGTTAATTTCAGAGATGATGTATTCCTGTACCAATTCCTTTCCAGCGTACTGATAGAGATCATCGAGTTCAGCAGAACCATCCGTCATAAACTGCCCCTTTGTTACTGGCTGACCCTTCTTTACAAGAATCGTACGTACTGAAGGCACCTTATACTCGATATCTCGCTTGCGTGAATTCTTACTTGTTCCATCTGGAATCAAGGTAATGATGGTGTCATCTCCTTCTTTAATAAGATCAGATACAACACCATCAATACGTGCAATAATCGCCGGACTCTTAGGTGAACGTCGATCGAACACTTCCTCAACTCGTGGCAATCCTTGCGTAATATCTCCTCCGACTGAGGCAGCACCACCGGCGTGCTTCGTGTTCATAGTAAGTTGTGTTGAAGGCTCTCCAAGAGACTGAGCAGCAACCGTACCAACAGCCTCTCCAATATCTACTAGTTCATTTGTTGTGAGGTCGTAACCGTAACATTGCTGACATACACCACGTTGTGTTTTACAGGTCATTGGTGATCGTACAATAACCTTTTGTACTGTTGAATTAGCCAGCTCTTCTGCATCAAGCGCTGAAATTAAGTGACCTTTCTTAAAGAGTTCTTTGTTACCATCCATGATTGACTCAGCAAGCGTGCGTCCTTTTGTCGCACGTCCAAGTGAAATTTCCATTCCAAGTGCGTTAACACGACTTACTTCTACTCCATCTTTTGTTCCACAGTTGTTTTCATTAACAACAATGTCTTGTGCTACATCAAACAAACGTCGGGTAAGATATCCTGCCTGCGCAGTCTTAAGGGCAGTATCGGCAAGTCCCTTACGTGAACCATGTGTCGTAATGAAGTACTCAATTGGCTTCATACCTTCCTTGTATGACGCAATAACTGGAGTTTCAATAATATCTCCATTTGGGTTTTGAATAAGACCTTTCATACCTGTCATCTGTGTAAGTTGTCCAACAGAACCACGAGCTCCTGAAGTAATCATGTCGCTCACAGAACCATGAGGATCAACTGCTTCCATGACAGAATCTTCAATCTCGGTCTTGGCTTTCTGCCAACTTTCAATTGCCATTCGTCGTCGCTCTCCTTCTGAAAGAAGACCTTCGTTGAATTGAGCTCGTAGCTCGAGGATAGTTTGCGTACTCTTTTCAATAATAGTTTCTTTTTCTGGTGGTGTCTTTAGATCAGATAATCCCCACGTAATACCAGAAAGTGTCGCGTATTTGAATCCGAATACTTTAATTTTATCGAGAATCTTTGGCATTCCACTGAGGCCGTATCGTGCGATAAGATCATCAACGAGCTTATTCATTCGTCGTCGGTCAACAGTTTCATCAATATACGGAAAGTCTGTGGGAAGCACCGAGTTAAACAAAAGTCGTCCAACAGTCGTTTCGAATAACTCGCCATTATACGCAGCGTACTTTGGTGAATCACTCGGAAGCACCTTGATTTTCGCGCGGAAATCCACTACACCGTAATCGTATGAGCTAATAGCGCGGTTAGTTGTTTCAAATATCTTTCCCTCTCCATTTGCGCCTTCCACAATCTTCGTCATCCAGTAGATCCCAAGAATCATGTCTTGTCGCGCATTCGTGGTTACATCCCCAGAACCAGGCTTAAGGATGTTGTTGTTGGCAGACATAATAGTTCGTGCCTCATGTTGCGCCTCATCTGAAAGAGGGACGTGAACAGCCATCTGGTCACCATCGAAATCGGCGTTAAACGCTTCACACACCAATGGGTGAAGCTGAATGGCGCTTCCCTCAATAAGAACTGGGCGGAATCCTTGCATGCTCTGACGGTGAAGTGTTGGCGCACGGTTAAGCAGCACATATTTATTGCTGATTACTTCTTCAAGAATTGCCCATACTTCTGGGATTCCTTCTTCAATAAGGCGTCCTGCTCCACGAATATTATAAGCAATTTCGCGTTCAAGAAGTCCTGAAATAATAAATGGTCGGAACAGTTCCAATGCCATCATCTTTGGAAGCCCACATTGGTCAAGCGCTAAGTCAGGACCAACAACAATCACACTTCGTCCGGAGTAATCTACTCTTTTACCAAGAAGGTTTTGTCGGAAATATCCCTGTTTTCCCTTGAGATAATCAGCAAGTGACTTAAGTGGTCGTGAACGCTGTCCTCCAACTGAGTATGCGGTGTTACCACGGCGTACTGAGTTATCGAGTAATGCGTCAACTGCTTCTTGCAGAATACGCTTTTCGTTACGCAATATAACATCTGGTGCGTAAATGTCTTTAAGTTTCTTAAGACGGTTATTTCGGTTAATAACTCGCCGGTAGAGATCATTGATGTCGGAGCTGGCGTGTCGGCCACCTTCAAGAGCAACCATTGGTCGAAGTGCCGGCGGAATCACCGGAAGTTGTGTAAGGAACATCCATTCAGGACGAACACCAGCTCCTTGCATTTGCTTCACAAGCGAAATGCGCTTCTGTAGCTTCACTCGGTCAGCAGCTCCTGCTTTTTCAAGCAAAGAAAGTAATTCTTGACGGAATACTTCAAGGTCAAGATTTTTGAAGATATCGTACAGTGCTTCTGCACCAATCTTTGCTTCAAAACATGAAGAGTACTTGAGTGCAAACCTATGGTAGTCACCTTCTTCGAGTACAATACCTTCTTTAATACTTTCAATCTCTTTCTTTGCAGCAGTTGCGAGTTCTTTAAGCTTTTTCTTTGTCTTTTCATCTTTTACATCCTTGCTCTTTGCTTTGAACTCACTCTCAAGATCCTTAATCAGCCGTCCTTTTGATTCATCATTTACCTTAGTAATAATGTATCCTGCAAAGTACACTACCTTTTCAACTTCAGCAGCAGAAATGCCAAGCAGTAGTGCAATGCGTGATGGAATACCACGATGGAACCAAATGTGTGCAACGGGTGTTGCAAGATCAATATGACCCATTCGTTCGCGACGCACAACACTTCGAGTAATTTCTACTCCACATTTTTCACAGATAATTCCCTTGAAGCGAATACCACGGTACTTTCCACAGTAACATTCGAAGTCTTTTTCTGGTCCAAAAATCTTTTCATCAAACAGTCCATTTTTTTCAGGACGTTGTGTTCGGTAATTAATAGTCTCTGGCTTCACAACTTCACCACGAGACCATTCTAGAACTCGATCAGGTGACGCAAGTTTCAGCGTAACCTTGTCGAAATCGTTTATGAGCATTTCTTTGTTTGTTTTCATACGCTTTACTTGTCGTCGTTATTCCTTTCTAAATTGATGTCTAATGCCAAGCCACGAAGATGTCGTAGTAATACATTAAATGTTGCAGGTACGTTCGGTTGCCTAATGCGTTCACCCTTCACAATTGCATCAAAAGCAGCTGAACGCCCGAGTATATCGTCTGACTTTATTGTAAGCACTTCGCGAAGCGCGTATGACGCACCGTAGCCAAGGAACGCCCACACTTCCATCTCTCCAATACGCTGCCCACCATTTTGAGCTTTACCTCCTAGAGGTTGCTGTGTCGTAATAGAGTACGGACCAACGCTGCGCATGTGGATTTTGTCTTCTACCATGTGATGGAGTTTCAAAATATACATGTTTCCTACTGCAATTGGCTGGTCAAACGCTTCTCCGGTTCGTCCGTCGTGAAGTACAATTTTCCCTGACTCTGGAAACCCAGCTTCTATCAACTCTTTCGTAATCTCAGCTTCTGTTGTGCCTGAAAACGGCGGAACGATAGCTTGATATCCGAGCTCTTCGGCTGCAAGACCAAGATGCATTTCTAAAATCTGCCCCAAGTTCATACGAGATGGAACTCCAAGTGGTGTCAAAATGATGTCAATAGGTTCACCATCTTTTGTGTATGGCATGTCTTCTTCTGGAAGCACACGTGAAATCACGCCCTTGTTACCGTGCCGTCCTGCGAGTTTATCTCCAACTGAGATGTTTCGCAGCTGTGCAACTTCAATGTGAATGCGCTTAATGATTCCACTTTCAAGCTGGTCTCCATTTTCTCGTGAGAATATTCGTACACCTACAACACGACCACGCTTTCCAGCTTCCATTCTAAGGGATGTGTCTTTTACGTCCTTCGCTTTCTCACCAAAAATAGAACGGAGCAATCGCTCTTCTGGAGTAAGTTGTGTTTCACCCTTAGGCGTTACTTTACCTACCAAAATATCACCTGCGCGAATTTCAGCACCAATGCGAACGATCCCCTCTTCATCGAGGTTGCGTAGCTTTGCTTCTGATACATTTGGAATATCGTATGTTGTTACTTCAGCACCAAGTTTTGTGTCGCGTACGTATGCGACAAATTCCTCAACGTGAATTGAAGTAAACTTGCTGTTCTTTACAAGACGTTCTGAAATAACGATAGCGTCCTCGTAGTTTGCTCCTGCCCAAGACATAAACGCAATACGTGCGTTTTGCCCGATGGCAATTTGACCGTCTACACTTGAAGACGTGTCGGCAATAACGTCACCTCGTTTTACTTTGTCTCCTATTTTTACAGAAACACGTTGGTGAAATACCGACATGTCGTTTGTTCGGGAAAACTGTACGAGTGTATATTCTCTTTCTTTTCCTTTCGCATTCTTAACGATTACTTTTCGTGCATCAGCGTATGTTACCGTTCCTGCTTCTTCAGCGATAACCAAACGTCCTGAGTCCCGTGCCGCATTTGCTTCAATACCAGTTGCAACATACGGTACTTCTGGGACGATACATGGTGTCGCCTGCTTTTGCATGTTACTTCCCATAAGTGAACGGTTGGCATCATCGTGTTCTAGAAACGGAATCATCGTTGTGGCAACTGAGAAGGCTTGCCCTGTTGCGACTTCCATAAATTCGATTTCTTTCGGCTCCACGAAATATGGCTCACCCTTTTTACGAACCTCTACTAGTTTTTCTGTAATTTTTCCATTCTTATCACGCTCTGTTGCAGCGTGTGCAATAAAATATTTTTCGTCATCAAGCGCGTTAAGATATACGATTTCATCAGTTACCTTACCGTTTTTTACACGAACGTATGGTGTTTCGATAATACCAAAATCGTTCAAACGCGCGTGTACTGCAAGACGCAGAATAAGACCAATGTTTTGCCCTTCAGGAGTTTGAATAGGACACAGACGTCCGTAGTGGCTTGTGTGTACGTCACGCACGTCAAACCCCGCTCTTTCACGTGTAAGCCCTCCTGGTCCAAGTGCACTAAGTGTACGAAGGTGTTCAAGCTCTCCGAGAATGTTGTTTTGGTCCATGAACTGTGAAAGCTGGTTCGTAGAGAAGAACTCCATAACTGCAGCTGAGAATGGGCGTGGATTTATAAATTGTATTGGGAGAATCGTTTCAGCGTCCACTGTAGACATACGGTCTTGAATGTTTCGCTTCATGCGACTCATACCGATGCGCACTTGGTGCTGCATCATTTCACCAACATATCGCACACGACGGAATCCAAGATGATCGATGTCATCTTCACGAGCCCCTTTTGTGTTGTTGAGTATAATTATTTGAGACACGATACGAACAATATCGTCAGTTGAGAGCGTTTGTTCATCAAGTGCCTTACCACCTGAGTTTAGGTCGAAGCGATGATTGAACTGATATCGTCCAACACGAGAAAGATCGTATCGTTCTTTGCTAAAGATAGATTCTACGAATTCGCGCGCGCTGTCTGGTGTTGCAAGGTCACCATCACGTAATCGCTTGTAGATTTCAATAAATGCATCAGCGGTTGTTTCGGTAAGGTCGTTTTCAAGAGATGTTTTGATAACTTCTTCGGCTCCTTCTACTCCTTTGAATGCCTTAAGCATTGCTTTTTCATCTTCAAGACCAAACACCTTAAGAAGAGTTGTGACAGGGAACTTTCGCTTTCGGTCGATTTTTACGTAAATAGCTCCATCTGGTTCACTTTCTACTTCAACCCATGCACCTCTTGCGGGAATAATCTTTGCACCAAAGTACTCAGATCCCTTCATGAGATTCTTCAAGAAAAAGACACCGTATGAACGGGCAAGTTGTGGTACAACCACGCGTTCGACTCCATTGATGATGAACGTACCGTGGTCGGTCATGTAGGGGAAGTCTGCAAGAAAGATTTCCTGACTCTTTTTCTCACCAGTAGTTTTGTTGGTGAGTTTTGCTTCAATACGAAGCGGTACTTTATAGGTAAGTCGCTTAAACTTAGCGTAGTGTTCATCGTACTCAGGTTTACCAATGGTAAAGTGAGAAATATCGAGATCAAACTTCTTGCCAGAATAATCGGCAATTGGTGAGAACTCTTCGAAGACAGACTTGATGCCTTCTTCCAAAAGTCGCTTGTACGAATCGATTTGTTCACGCACAAGGTTTGGTGTTTCAGCAAGGTTCTCTGTGAACTTGCCGAAGTGTTTTTTGGGCAATGCAGTGTTGCTCATACTATATAACTTGCTTACTTGGCGTATTTCGTTGTTGCTTCGCGAAAAATCTTAGTCATCATACCTTTCAGTATGCCTCTTTCGATTTTTTGCTCGCGCCTAGAAATCCACTCAAGTGCGTAAGTTCTAAACGGAACACCCCATTCGAGATGTCTCGCTTTTCATTTACACACGTACTTATAAAGATGCGCTTTGCGGGACTTAGGAGTCTTTTAAACCGCTTAGCTGAGTATTAAAAATACTTTTCGTAACACAGTCTCACCCAAGAAACTTGCCACAACACAATCCACAAAAAGATGCCGAGTATTCTACAGGACAACCCCAAAAGTGTCAAACTCGCTATTTTACTTCTTCCAATCTTCAATGATAATTCTCTTTTTCTTCTCGTCGATGGTGAGCTTCAATTTCTGCCGTTCACGCCACTTAAACTTCCGAATAATATCTATTGGTAACGTTACCCCATAGCTAAATCCGCCAATCTTAGATAGTTTACGAACAAGATTTTCCCCAAGTCGCTTTCTCGTCTTCATAGTAAGTCATTCTATCATGTCTTCGTAGGTATTTACGTAAATACTTACGTAAACTTAAAAACCTCCAGTTAACTGGAGGTTTTTAAGTTTCTATTTCATTGTGCTCATACCAAGTGCTGCCACTAGCTCAGCAGTATCACCGTCTTCTCCTAATGGTAAGTGACCACCAGGAACTGAATGTTTTCTCGCTTTATCTCCCATCAAACCTGTAAGTACATCATCTACGAGCTTTGTTTGACCCTTCGCGCTCACCCACTTATCGCTCTTTGGTACTATTACATCAATTGTAACATCTTCTGGCCAATCTTCTGGTGTAAGGTCACCAAGAACCTTTGGGTACTGCAATAAGTCCATACCTTCCCCGCCAGATAACGGAACTGCGCTGTCCAACACTGCTTTTTTGTAGCTTTCGTCATTAAGCGGTCCGGAAATCTTCTCAATATCCTTTCGTCTAGCAACAATATCTTCGCCCATCACAAGTTGTTTAATGTACATTTCTGAGAAGTTGAGTGTCAACGCCTTTTTAAAGAAATCAGCGAGTACAACCCCCACAAAAGTTGGCGCAACAGTCACTAGCGCATCAACATCACCAGGAACTGCAGGCGCAACAAGAACTGCATTAATACCAGGAAGCTTTTTCCTTTCAGCTGTGTCCAATTCGTTGCGTCGAGCAACTTCATTTGCGACTGCGGCAAGAACTGCTGCGCCACCTGCGCTGTGTCCTATGATTGAAATATTCTCTGTTTCTGGAGTTGTCGCTTCTTCCATTGCCTTTTCTGCAAGCCGCACTCGATTCTCAAAATTACTGTGATGCGTTTCACTGTCCGAAACCACAGACATAATAGGAGCTCGTTCTGGTGTTTCCAATTCTGCCGGAACTGTAATGAAAGGTTTTACAAGGAAGTTTGCATTCTTTTTCTTCTCAATACGTTCCTTTCTCTCTGCATCTTTTGCTGCCACTTCAGCAGAGATGTTCTGCTGTGCAGCTGACTCATATTCGTCATGTGTACTTACAACATACAACCGTGCAGCATCTAGAGATGCACCCTCTTCTTTAGAACCTCTTTCTTTTGCAGCGTCGTGCATTCGTTTGGCTACAACGTCAAAAATTGCAGGTCCTTCTGTAAGACCAGGAACAAATACCACAGCATTAGCCTTGTGCCTGCTGCTTTCTAATGATTCGTTACTTTTAGGCTGGCTTGGCGTTGATGAAATTCCTCCTTCGATGCTCATAGATATATGTTTATTGATTTAATAAAAACCTCTTCGAGTTTTCACATTTCAATAATATCACATCTTCGTAAGTATTTACGTAAATACCTACGAAGACCATAGAGCATCCAATTAATTGGATGTTTTTATATAATTTCCTTAGTACTATTCGCATGTTAGGGTTACCTCAGAAGAAAAGGAGATACACATGGAGGGTACCTGTCTATCAATCAGTGAGTACCCGGCACTGTATGAATTGTTCGCAGACATATTGGTGTATGGAACGTACGTTTTGTTATCTGCCTGTTTAGTGAGTATTTTGCTTTTTGCCTGGGCACATCACACAGAACTCAATTTGCTGAAAACAATCTCAGGTTACTGCTTTCTTGTTTCTGTGATGATCCAGGCAATTCTATGTGTCGGATGGGCGACACTGTCTATTCACATAGAATGCTGGGTGTAAGGAGGATGAAATGACCGACAAAACACACGTGCGCATTCGTACCCATGGTATATGCAAACGTTGCGGTGGGTCCGGTAAATTACTCCGTCCCACCCACCCAAAGGCACAAGGCCGTATTCCGACAATTCGCTGCACCAGTTGTAGTGGCTTAGCAGTACGGTGGCAGGCTAAAAACCCGCGTGAATAACTTCATGCGGGTTTTACTTTGCATATATACTGAATTTTCTGTATGTTAGTTGCAGCAGCAAACATATGATCACATGGTAAAGGAGGTTACGATGTCTAGGTCTCGTTCCAACGCCCAAATTCCGAAGGTGGAAAAATGCAAGAAATGTGGGGGCTCAGGAACAAAAGTGCGTCCCCCACACACCAGGAGATGGCGCCACTTGAGAAAGTGTCGAACTTGCAGAGGAAGTGGTCGTATGCCACGCGTCTCACAAGTCAATATAGAAAAGTGATTCCGGCAAAAACAAAACCGACAGCTACCTTGGTAGCCGTCGGTTTTTTCTTCTCAAATTCTTCGTTAATCAACCTTGATCGTACCGAAGAGTTTGCGCCCTTCATCTTTGTCTGCTTCAGGTTTGAACCTCAGCACAAACTTTCCATTGACCTCGTAGAACAAAATGTCCTGAAATATTCCATAGGGACTTTCGCCAGGCTGAAGATTGATGCGAAAACAACCGAATTCTTCCGAGTAGTGGGCACGGGCAACCTTTACATGGAACTTCATGTCTTGCTCAGCAACAGTAAAGACCACTGTCGTGCCCGTAGGATAATCCTCGGGGTCTAAACTTACGCCATTGGTGTTCATTATCCTAATCCTCCTTGTGCGAGTCTACCCAAATACTATACCCTTGTTGAGTATCTGCAACCTTAAACGTTCTAGGAAACTCCTGGGTACTAGATCCCAACCCTATTTCTTCTTTCCTTTCTTCCACTCTTCAATTTTTGCATGGTGTCCCGAGAGTAATACCTTTGGTACCTTGTGGTTCTTCCCTTTCCATTTCAAAATTTCAGGCCGTGTATACACCTCAGGGCTTGCTACTCGCGTATCTTCAAGAGATTCTGCATTTCCTAATACACCTTCTATATTTCGCGTTACCGCATCGGCTACAAGTGTCGCAGGTAGCTCGCCTCCTGTGAGTACAAACGGGCCAACAGAAACAGATTTTGCTTTCAATATTTTAACGGCGCGTGCGTCAATTCCTTCGTAATGTCCGCATAAAAAAACAATGTGTTTCTTTTTCTTTGCTAAGCGTACCGCATCTTTTTGTTCAAACTGCTTTCCACTTGGTGAAAAGAAAATCACCTCAACATCTTTTAAATCTTTGCGTCCAATAGCTTTGCGCGCTGCCTTCAATACACTCTCGGCTTCAAGTACCATCCCTGGA